>NZ_RZOI01000005.1:0-33632 GCF_004022645.1 Mesorhizobium sp. M4A.F.Ca.ET.020.02.1.1
GATCTTCGATTTCGAGCGCAGTTGCTCCAGCACATCGTTGAGCTTGATCGCCTGGACCTCGATGTCGGCCGCCCTCTTCAGCGAGGCGTCGACCGGGATCAGGAAATTCTCGCCGCCGATCTGGAAGCCGTGGCCGGAATAGTAGACGACAGCCAGGTCGGCGCCGTCGGCGGCGGCCAGATAGCTGCGAAACTGCTTCTCGAATTCGAGCTTGGTGAGATCCTTGGCGACGAACACGTCGAAGCCGGCAAGCCGAAACGTGTTCGACACATCCGCGGCATCCTTGTCCGGGTTCTTGAGCGCCGGGATTTCACGATATTCGGAATTGCCGATCACAAGGGCAACCCTTCGATCGGCGTGAGCGTCGAACGTCGCGAGGCCCACGAGGATCAAGGCTGCAATGAACGCGCAGCATCGCAGCATGGCAAATCCTTAACTGCTATGACCTGTCGACCACAAGAACGCAGCTTGCGGTGTCAGGGTCTGTTAAAGAGTTCACAATCTGCCGATACAGGAACTGAGAGAGGCGCCAAGGCGAATGCGGGCGCATTCCTCATCCAATCAGTTTCTAAATTACCCTAGAGGCGGAGGTTCCGCAATGATCTGAGCCGGCTTGTCGATGGTGCGGTCGGCAACGTGCTGCGGCCGCCTCGCCGCGAACATCCGCGCGATGCTCATCGCCTCCAGGACGCGACGATAGTCGAGCAGGAATGATCGGCTGGTCGGTCTGGCACGCCGGGTTTGCGGCTGGATTCGGTCAAAGGTTGAGCGACAGTGCGACAAGTGCGTCGCCGTTGGACAGGCCGAGCGCTTCAAGCGGTCCTTTGCTCGGGCTGTGCAATGTCCATGATCTTGCGCAGGCCCGTTGCGACGACCGATACCCGGAACTTCCCGGCCAATGCCTGGTCGAAGATGGCGCCCACGATAATGTCGGCGTCGGCGTCGACCTCTTCCCGTATCCGTGTCGCAGCCTCATCGACCTCGAACAGCGTCATGTCCGTGCCGCCGCAGATCGACACGAGCAGGCCTCTGGCGCCTGTCATGGAAGCCTCATCGAGCAGCGGATTGGCGATCGCAGCCTCGGCCGCAGTCCTTGCACGGCCCTCGCCGGAAGCCTCGCCGGTTCCCATCATCGCCCGGCCCATGTCCCGCATCACTGACTTCACATCGGCGAAATCGAGATTGATCAGGCCTTCTTTCACGATGAGATCCGTGATGCATCCGACACCCGCGTAGAGAACACGGTCTGCCATGGCAAAGGCGTCGGCAAACGTGGTCCTGGCGTCGGCGACCCTGAAGAGGTTCTGGTTCGGGATGACGATCACTGTATCGGCGCACTCGCGAAGGCGTTCTATGCCTTCCTCCGCGGCCTGGGTCCTGCGCTTGCCCTCGAACACGAAAGGCTTGGTAACGACCGCCACCGTCAAGATGCCGGCATCGCGTGCGGCACGCGCAATAACCGGCGCAGCGCCTGTCCCGGTGCCACCCCCCATGCCCGCCGTGATGAAACACATATGCGTTCCCGCGAGATGATCCATGATCTCGTCTATGGATTCCTCCGCGGCCGCGCTGCCGACCTGTGGCAAAGATCCGGCCCCCAAGCCCTCTGTCACATGCGCGCCCAACTGGATCAGCCGCGACGACTTCGACATCGTGAGCGCCTGGGCATCAGTATTGGCGACGACGAACTCGACGCCCTGCAAGCCTTCGGAGATCATGTTGTTGACGGCGTTTCCGCCGGCGCCGCCGACGCCGACAACGGTGATCTTAGGCCTCATCTCCAGGATTTCCGGCTTGGCGGTCATTTTTCATCTTTCTAGCGAAATCACCTGCTGCCCCCGCCGCACTATCAAGCGGAACCGGAGCAACGAGCACACGAATCAGGCGACCCCCACCAAAGGCAGGGAATCAGAGCGGACGCCTCCCCGCAAGGTCCGCCAAACGTCTGTCCAAGGGCAACGCCCTGCCCTGAACCGGAAGCTTCGAGCTTTTGCGCCTGTTTCAGTCGTTCCAGGGGCTATTGTCGTCGTCAAAAAGCCTTTGTCGCATGGGGGAGCCTGATACTCAAACAGCCAGACCCGGTCGGGCCTGCGACTCCTCGTTTCGGGATAGATACAGGTCGCGCAGATCACGCTGTCTGAGCATGAGGTCCAGGATGCCATCCCTCGATTGCCGGATATGACGGCGGGATTCGCGGCAGGCTGTGTCGGCGTCCCCGGCAGCGATCGCTTCAACAATCATATGATGGTCGTCACGCGCCGCCTTCCAGTCGTTCAGCTGGGTCAATTCCATCCACACATAGACTTGGCACTTGTCCAAAAGTCCGTTCAGCATTTCCGCGAGCATGACGTTGGCGCTAAATCGCGCGATTGCGCGATGGATTTCCATGCCGGTCTGCATCTCCTCCAGCCGGGCACGGGGAGATGGGTCGATTTGCGCCAGGCGCTCGCAATCCGCGACCAAGCCGCGCAGCAGTTCCACTTCATCGATGGTGATACGGGCGATCGCCAAGGTCGTCGCATAGGCGTCCAGCTCTGCCCGGATGTCGAAGACGTTCCGGAGCATCGTTTCGTCAAATTGAACCACCGCAAATCCCGTGCGGGGACGTTCGACCACAAGCCCGTCACGCTCCAATCGATTAAGTGCCTCGCGCACCGGCGTCCGGCTGACCTGAAGCTGTTCGACGAGCTCGAGTTCCGTAATTCGTCTGCCCGGTGACAGCTGCCCGGTCACGATCATCGCTTTGATCGATTCGTAGGTCGACTGACGCAAATGTCCGCGGGCAACGTCGTTCATCGGGGCTCCTAACACCGGCTGGCGTCAACGCGGCAAATAGGTACCGGTTGACTCACGCATTCACAAGCGCATAGTGTATACAACAAAGTATTCAAAAAATGTAGCCAATTGCTGCCCTAACCGGAAGGGAAGTTGGGCAGGCTGGGGGAGCGTCATTGATGCAAGCGGACATAGTGGTCACGAGCGCAAAGATTCTGACCATGGACCCGGCCAGGCCGGCGGCTTCTGCGATGGCCGTCGCAAATGGACGAATTCTCGCTGTTGGCGACGCAACCGAAGTGCTGCCGTTTGCCGGCAATTTGACGCGGATGATCGACGCTGCCGGCCGAAGCGTGCTGCCGGGCTTCATCGAAGCGCACATGCATGTGTTTGGCGGCGGCGCCATCCTCAATGACCTGTTGCTGACGGGCACGAAGGGTAAAACCGCGATCCGCGAAAAAGTGCGGGCTCACGCCGCGGCAAATCCGGAAGCGAAGGTCCTTTTTTGCCAGGGTGCCGACTATGACATGCTCGATGGCAGCCCGATCGACCGGTATTTCCTCGACAGCATCCTCGATGACCGGCCCCTGGCCTTCGTGGCCTTTGACCATCACACAATGTGGGCCAACACCATACTGCTAGAGGAAGTCCGGCTTCTCCACGGCAAAGCCCTGGGCCCCGGCAACGAGGTGGTCATGGGCGGCGATGGCCTTGCTACCGGCGAACTGCGCGAAGTCGAGGCCTTCGGACCGGTCAATGTCTATGCCGGCACATTTCGTTCGTCGCTGGGGCTTTCCACGGGAGGCGAGCCGCCCGAACCGCCAACGCCAGAGGAAAGGGCGCTGGACCGGGCGTCCATAAAAGCCGCCCTGGCCTGGTGCGCCAGGCACGGGATCACGTCGATCCACAACATGGACGGAAATCTTTACACACTGGAACTGCTCGACGAGATCCAGGAACAGGGCGCCCTGCTCTGCCGCGTCAAGGTTCCCTTCCATTTCAAGAACTTCATGACGGTCGACATGCTGGAAAAGGCGTCCCGCATGAATGACGACTATCGCGGGGACTGGCTGAACTCCGGTCTCGTGAAGGCTTTTTATGACGGCGTGATCGAAGGCTACACCGCTTATCTCGTCGACGGCTATGCAGACCGGCCCGACTTCACCGGGGAACCGCTCTTCACGCAGGCCCAATTCACGGAAATGGCGACCGAGGCGGACCGGCGCGGTCTGCAGATCGCCGTGCACGCGATCGGCGACGGTGCGGTGCGCGCGGTCCTGAACGGCTATGAAGCCGCCATGAAGGCCAATGGCCCGCGGGACGCGCGCCACCGGATCGAGCATATCGAGGTCATCCAGCCCAACGACATTCCGCGCTTTGCTGCCCTTGGCGCGATCGCGTCCATGCAGCCGCCGCATCCCCCGGGCGTGATGGATTTCCCGCTTGAACCGGCCAAGACCCGCATCGGGCCCGATCGCTGGCCGCTTGCCTATGCCTGGCGGACTTTAAAGCAGGCGGGAGCCCATGTTGTCTTTGCGTCGGATTGGCCGGTGGCGCGGATTGACGTCCTGGCCGGCATCCATGCGGCCGTCAACCGCGAGCCCTGGGCGCCGCATCTGCCAGACCAGAGCTACACCCTCCACGAGGCGATTGCCGCCTATACGATCGAAGGTGCCTATGCCGAACACGCGGAGGACCGGAAGGGACAACTCAAACCCGGTCATTTCGCCGATTTTGTCCTCCTATCCGGCGATATCGAGGCCGTTTCACCCGGGGAGATCAACACCCTCTCACCTGCACTCACCGTCTGCGGCGGTCGCGTTACCTTCGAGGCCTGATATGCTGGCATTGTCCCAACCCACCCAACCGCAAACCGCGGATCGTCGCCTGGCGATCCAGGCGATCGGCCTGCAAAAGAGTTATGGCACCGGCGCCTCGGCCTTCCTGGCGCTTGACGATGTGTCGATCGACATTACCGAAAACGAGTTCTTTACGTTGCTGGGCCCGTCCGGTTGCGGAAAAACGACGCTTTTGAGGCTGATCGCTGGGTTCAACTTTCCGACCAATGGACAAATCCTGCTCCGCGGCAAGGACATTGCGGCGCTTCCGCCGTTTCGGCGGCCAATCAACACGGTTTTCCAGAACTACGCGCTCTTTCCCCACATGTCTGTCGCCGAGAACATCGGTTTCGGACTGAAAATGCTGGGCTGGACGAAGTCCAGGTGCGTGGATCGCGTGGCCGCGATGCTGAAACTCGTGCGGATGGAAACGCTTGCCGACCGGCGGACCAGTGAGATCTCCGGCGGGCAGCAGCAGCGTGTCGCCCTGGCCCGCGCTCTGGCTCCGCAACCGGAAGTGCTTTTGCTCGATGAACCGTTGTCGGCCCTCGACTACAAGCTGAGAAAGGAGATGCAGGTCGAATTGAAGCGACTCCAAACTGAAACCGGCATCACGTTTATTTTCGTGACGCACGATCAGGAGGAGCCCTGGCAATGTCCGACCGCATTGCCGTCATGAACCGTGGGCGGGTGCTCCAGGTTGGCCGTCCGCGGGAAATCTACAGCGCTCCGGTGGATAGGTTCGTCGCCGACTTCATCGGCGAATCGAACATTCTGAGCGGCCGGCTTGTCGGGCAGGCCGCTGCGGATGCTCACCAGGTCAGAATTGCTGGCGCTGTCGCTACCGCCTACGGCAAAGCCGGAACTTCCGGCGACGGGACGGTTCAGGTCCTGATCCGCCCGGAACATGTCGACGTCCTCGACGCCCCGTCATCGGACTGCATTCCTGCAGTCGTCGAGGACGAGGTTTTCGTTGGGACGGACACCCGCCTTCAATTGCGCCTGAACGACGGTTCGACTTTCACAGCCCGCCTGACCAACAGCCCGGAACAAGAGAAAATCAGGACGTCCGGCACACAGGTATGGCTGCGAATCCATAGCCGTAGCGCCCGGCTGCTCGGAGGCGAACATGTCCAGCATCGCTGAGATGGCGGCCACACGCCGAACCGCCGAAAGCCGGCGCCGCTGGTTGCTCAAGGCGCCGGCCCTGGCGACCATCGTGATCGCCTCTGTCGGGCCGCTTGCAGTGATGCTTGTCTATTCGGTGATGGCAAAGGGCGCCTTCGGCGGGGTCGCACTCGGTCAGTTCAGCCTCGACGGCTGGACGAACGTCTTTGTGGAGCGGGATCCCTTTGACGACACGCTCGTACTGGCCGATGCCAATCTCATCATCTTCTGGCGTTCCATCAAACTGGCACTGGTCACGACGCTAGCCACGCTGCTCATCGGCTTCCCGACCGCCTATTACATCGCGACCCGGCCCGAGCAGGTCCGGTCGCAATGGATGCTGCTGATCACGATCCCCTTTTGGACCAATCTTCTGATCCGCACCTTCGCGATCATGGGCCTCCTGTCCAATCAGGGGCCGGTCAACAATATCCTCATCTGGGCCGGGTTGATCGACAAGCCCATGCAGATGCTGTTCACGGACGGGGCGGTTCTCCTGGGGCTCGTCTACGTCTACCTGCCACTCATGGTGCTGCCGATCTATGCGAGCCTCGAGCGGATGGATTTCAACCTTGTTGAGGCAGGGTACGATCTTTATGCGACGCGCTCAAAGGTGCTTTGGCATATCGTCATCCCCTCCTGCAAGCCGGGCCTGATCGCCGGATCGATCCTCGTCTTCATCCCCGCAATCGGCGCCTATGTGACGCCGCGCGTCTTGGGCGGGGGAAAGAACATGATGATGGGCAACCTGATCGAACTGCAGTTCGGTCAGGGTCGAAACTGGCCCCTCGGCGCAGCACTATCCATCTGCCTCCTGGTGATCGTGACAGTGGCGCTCATCATCTACATCCGCGGAAGTTCGGGTAAGGAGAATGCGCATGGCCGCTAGTCAGCACGCATTCGATCTGAAGGCGCAGCCAGGCTTCAGCATTATTGCGCGATCAGCGATCGTCGCTCTCTATTTGCCGATCCTCGTCCTCGTCGTGTTCGCCTTCAACGCGACCTCCTCGCTCGGCGTCTGGGGCGGATTCTCGTTCGATTGGTTCGTCAAGGCTTGGCATAACGACCTGATCATCAATGCAGCCCTCTTCTCTTTGTTTCTTGCGACCGTGGCCGGCGTCCTGGCGACGGTCATGGCCACGATGGCTGCCATCGCCATGACCGGAACCGACCCCTATCGCGGGCATTTGGTCTCCTACGCCCTGATCAACCAGCCTCTGATCGTTCCTGAAATCGTAACGGCCATCTCGCTTCTGATCGTGTTCGCGGCAGTCAAGTCAGCAACCGGCTACTCGGGAACCGGCTATCTGGTCTTGGCGCACACGGCCTTCTGCATCCCGTTTGCGTATCTGCCGATCCGCGCTCGGCTGGAAGGCATGGATCTGACCCTCGAAACCGCGGCAGCCGATCTCTATGCGGATCCGTGGAAGACGTTCCTGCATGTGACACTTCCGAGACTGGCGCCCGGCATCATAGCGGGTTTCATGCTGGCCTTCGTCATTTCGCTCGATGATGTCGTCATCACCGATCTCGTGAAGTCCGGCGGACAGGAAACCCTGCCGACCTACATGCTGGGTCAGATCCGTCGTGACATGACCCCCGAAGTCAATGCTGCCGCCACCATGCTCTTGGTGCCCTCGATCCTTCTGGTGACGGCCGTGCATCTGATCAACCGCAAAAAATAATCAACCTTACAGAGGAGTGACAAGCATGCGATCCATATTGACGGCGCTGACATCGGCGATGCTGCTCGCGGCGGCAAGTTCAGCGGCCCTCGCAGAGGAAGAACTGAGCCTCTATAACTGGGGCAACTACACCAGCCCGGAACTCCTGGAAAAATTCAAGAAGGAAACCGGCATCAAGGTCACGGTGACGGACTACGACTCCAACGATACCGCGCTGTCCAAGGTCAGGGCGGGCGGCTCGGGTTTCGACATGGTGGTTCCGTCGGCCAATTTCGTGCCGATCTGGATCAAAGAGGGTCTCCTCCTTGAATCGCGGCCCGACCAGATGCCGAATTTCAAGAATGTCGACGAACGCTGGGTGAATGTCGGCTGGGATCCGGGCCGTCATTACTCTGTGCCGTGGCAGTGGGGTATGACTGGGCCGGTCGTTGCCACTTCCGTCTACAAGGGTGACATCAACACCAGCGCAATCTGGCTCGATCCGCCGCAGGAACTGAAGGGCAAGATCAATGTCGTGCCCGAGAAGAACGATGTTCTCTATGCCGCCATCCGGTACATGGGCGGCACTTGGTGCACCGGAGACAAGGCGCTGCTGAAGAAGGTTCGAGACAAGCTGCTCGAAGCCAAGAAGTCCTGGGTCTCGATGGATTACGGCATCGAAAAGATGGACAGCCGCGATACGCTGGCCCAGCTCTACTACAATGGCGCCGCATTCCGGGCGCGGCAGGTCAATGCCGACATAAAGCTCGGCTTCCCCAAGGAAGGCTATTCGCTGTTCATGGACAGCGTGGCAATCCTCGCCGACGCGCCGCATCCGGACAATGCCAAGAAGTTCCTGAACTTCATCATGGCGCCTGAAAACGCGGCCCTGATTTCGAACTTCGCGACCTATGCCAACGGCATCAAGGGCTCGACCCAATTCATGCGCGACGACATCAAGGCCGCGCCCGAGTTGAACATTCCGGCGGAGTACATTGCCGCCGGTGGCTGGCAGGAAGTCTGCCCCGCCGAGGTCGACGAACTCTATACCCGTATCTGGACCGACCTGATGAAGTGATGCGCGCGCTCCGGCGGAGGTCCATCCTCCGCCGGAGCCCCCGGTCACATTGTCGACGAGGCGCCTTGCCGAGGCGGCATGTTCTCGCTGGATAACGGGCGGGAGAAGCGGTTCCTGACGCGGTCGACGGTCTGCGTTGTTCAACCGCGATGTGCAGCAGGCTGCTTCTTCTTTGTCTTGGCGCAACGAGCATCCCGGAAATCAGATGCAGCATGCCGCCTCCAAGCGTGGGCAAGCGGCATGAAACGCAAATTCAGCGACGATGCGACGATGGACGAAATCATGCACAGGTCGCCGGCGGCCATCCGGGTCGTGCTCCAGCACGGCATGCTTTGCGTCGGCTGCCCGATTGCTTCATTCCACACCGTTTCCGACGCAGCACGAGAGCACAATCTGAACGACGAACAACTCAGTCGCGATTTGTGGACTGCAATCGAGAGTTCCGGCTCCGACTAGCTCTTCTCGGCGCGGCCTTCCGCAATCAAAAGGAGCCGGTGAGGCTCTACCACGGTCACCTTCTGGCGCCCGCTTTTGACCAAACCCTGGTCTTCCCACGACGACAGCAGCCGGCTCACCGTATGGAGCGTTGTTCCCGTCATCTCGGCAATATCCTGGCGGGAGATCGGGAAGTCGATGAGGATTCCCTCCTCTGTCTTTCTGCCCGTCTGCTTGACCAGCTTGAGCAGCGCGTGGGCGACCCGCTGATCCACCTGCTCTGTAGCCATTTCGATGACGCGCGCATGAGCATCCTGCAGCCTGCTACCTACGGCTTTGTACGTATTGGCGCTGAAACTGGGGAAATTGGTTGCGAATTCCGGCCACAAGCGGCTCGGCCAGGCAAGAACCACGCAATCGACGACAGCGATAGCATTTGCCGGATAGGTGGTGCGGCCAAGTGCATGGGCGATGCCCATCAACTCGCCTGGACTTATGTATCGCACCGTCACCTCATGACCATCCGGCGTCGATTTCACGACGCGCACATGGCCGTCGAGCAGCAGGAAAAAGGAATGAGCTTCCTGTTCCTGCTCGAACAGCGGTTGGTCCTTGGCGATCCTCAATGATCGAGCCTCGCCGACTATCCGGTCGAGATCCGCGGCGGCCATACCCGCAAAGACAGGCAGCCCGGCAATCAGCGAGCGATCGAGGCTACCCAACTCTGTCCCCTCCCGAATTTGATGCTGCCAGTGCATCACGGTCCATCTGGTCAGGGAATGTCTCATGGGCGACCGACAGGCGGCAAGAGCAACGTGCTTCGGCTCTCGTCCATGCGCGCCACCCTCCATGAGAAGCCCAAGGGAAGTTTTGGTCGCGAGTTTGCGCCAGCGCAAATCGCCGAACCGTCTGGTCGCTTAAAAGGGGCGCAACGGTTGATGCCGTGACGAACCCAAGAAAGGATTTCCAAATGAAACTTCCCCTGATCGCCGCGGCCGTTGCCCTGCTCTCCCTTGCCGGCGCAGCCAATGCCGAAGAACACGTCGTGCAGATGCTGAACAAGGGCGAGAAAGGCTCAATGGTCTTCCAGCCCGCCCTTGTTCGGGCAGCACCCGGCGACACGATCAAGTTCGTACCGACCGACAAGTCCCACAATGCCGAAAGCATCAAGGACATGATCCCGGACGGCGCCGAAGCCTTCAAGGGAAAACCCAATGAGGAGGTCGCGGTGGCCCTGACCAAGGAGGGCGTCTACGGCGTGAAGTGCGCTCCGCACTACGGCATGGGCATGGTGGCGCTGATCGTCGTCGGCAAACCTGTCAACCTCGAAGCGGCCCAAGCCGTCAAGCAGATCGGAAAAGCCAAACCCGTATTTGCCGAGTTATTCGCCGAAGCGACCAAAACCGCTTCCAACTGATCTGATTTTCATAGATGCCCTCCGGTTTGCAATCTTCCGGAGGCACAGGCCGGACAGACCGGGGGAGCGGTCTGGTCCGGCCTGTCTTTTACAGGCTTCGTGCCGCACTGCCGATGCCTCTCCCTACGAAACCGTTGGTCGATCCACAGATGCCTCTGCCCACGGGTCGGCGTCCGCATTGGTGCATCCATCTATAAAACACGAAACCGCACCAAGCTTATTGGATTTGCGTTAGCGCAAAGACGTGGCCAGAGCCGAGATTATTGTGAGGACATCAAGTTGCTAGAGCCAAGGAGATGGAAAATGCTTACGAGACGCGAAGCTTTGTTGGGTTCTGTTCTCACCGCGGCCGCTGCCGCGGCCGTTGTTGCAATGCCAGTCACGGCAAGCGCGAAGGACGTCGCCGGGCTGCCGCGTGAGAAGGCCACCCTGGTGGCGCCGCCGTTCGTCCACGCTCATGAGCAGGTGGCCAAGGGCGGCCCGAAGGTCGTCGAATTCACCATGACGATCGAGGAGAAGCCGATGGTCATCGATGCCGACGGCACGCAGCTCAATGCGATGACCTACAACGGCTCGATCCCTGGCCCTCTGATGGTCGTGCATGAAGGCGACTATATCGAGCTCACCCTGATCAATCCCGAGACCAATACGCTCGCCCACAACATCGACTTCCATGCGGCCACCGGCGCGCTTGGCGGCGGCGCGCTGACGCTGATCAATCCCGGCGAGCAGGTCACGCTGCGCTTCAAGGCCACGCGCCCCGGGACGTTCGTCTACCACTGCGCGCCCGGCGGCGCGATGATCCCGTGGCATGTCGTGTCGGGGATGAGCGGTGCCGTGATGATACTGCCGCGCGACGGCCTCAAGGACGACAAGGGCAAGCCGGTCCGTTATGACCGCATCTACTATATCGGCGAGAACGACTTCTACATCCCCCGCGACGAGCAGGGAAAATTCAGGAAATACGAGTCGGCCGGCGACAACTATGACGACACCGTGAAAGTCATGCGCGGATTGATCCCGACCCATGTCGTGTTCAACGGCAAGGCGGGATCGCTCACTGGCGACAGCGCCATGAAGGCCAAGGTCGGCGAGACCGTCCTGATCGTGCACTCGCAAGCCAATCGCGACACCCGCCCGCACCTGATCGGCGGCCATGGTGACTTCGTCTGGGAAGGGGGCAAGTTTGCCAACCCGCCGGCCAAGGATATGGAAACCTGGTTCATCCGCGGCGGGTCGGCTGGGGCGGCGCTGTATACCTTCCTGCAGCCGGGCATCTACGCCTATGTGAACCACAATCTGATCGAGGCGGTGGAGCTTGGCGCGACCGCGCACTTCACGGTCGACGGCAGCTGGGACGACGACCTGATGATGCAGGTCGAGGCGCCCAGGGCGATCGCTTCATAGGCGGGAGATCGGAACCTCGGTGCAACCCGCGGCGGAGCCAACGGGTTGCACTCACGGCCGGACTTGATGCGATGTCCTTTGACCCTCTCTTTGCCTCCGGAACGATTGCAGCTGCCGCGTTGATCGGCATGGGCATAACCCATGCGCTCGACACGAGCTCCTTGGAGACCCTTCAACCGGTGGCCGTGCGCGAACTGGTGGTGCTCGGGCCCGGCTCGTTCTATCACCCACAGCCGGGGGAATTCCTCCAGGAAAACCATCCCGTCGCGGCGCCCGTCGTGAAGGAGACGATCGATGCACCGCTGGAAATCATGAAGTACCAGGTAAGCGTTTCGGAATATGCAGGTTGCGTGGCGGACGACGCCTGCAAGCCGGCTGACACGGCAAGCGTGGGCACCGTTCCCGTCACGGGTGTGAGCTATCTCGATGCCGAAGCCTACGCGAGGTGGCTGTCAGCCCGTACAGGTGAGGCATGGCGGTTGCCCACGGACACGGAGTGGGCCTATGCCGCGGGCGAACGATTCCGGGCTGACATCGAGGGCGGCGATGGCGACCCGAACAACCCCGCGCGACGCTGGCTGGCCCAATATCGCCTCGAGAGCGCGCTAGGCCGGAAGCCGGATCCTGCACCAAGGGTACAGGGCGCCTTTGGTGTCAACTCGAAGGGATTGGCGGACGTTGCCGGCAACATCTGGGAATGGACTGCGACATGCTACGTCCATGCGACGGTCGCTGTGGGCGGTGCGGATATCGCCAGATCGATCGACAATTGCGGGGTGCACGCCGTGGAGGGCTTCCACCGCACCTACATGTCGAACTTCATTCGGGACGGCAAAAGCGGCGGCTGCGCCGTCGGAACGCCGCCCGACAATCTGGGTTTCCGGCTTGTCCGCGACCGGCCCGGTTTCGTGCAGGCCGCCCTTCGGCGCCTGGGATTGTCCTGATAGCAGCAGTAACGAAAGAATGTGATGACCTCGAAATCAGCTTTGGTCGACAGGGTGCGCCCCGTCGCGGAACAACCCTTGGACCACGCCGGTGTCGATCGGGAGTCGATCGGAAAACTGGTCCGCGAGTTCTACACCAAAGTCAGGAACGACGAACGGCTTGGGCCGATTTTCGCACGCGAGATCACCGGTGATTGGCAGCCGCACCTGGAGAAAATGACGGACTTCTGGTGTTCCGTCATCCTGAAGAGCGGTGACTATCACGGCCGCCCGGTGCCCGCTCATCTCAAACTCAAGGATGTCACCGAGGCCGATTTCGAGATCTGGCGCGCCCTGTTTAGTCAGACGGCGGCCGAACTCTTCGCTCCGGAGACAGCGGCAGTGTTTGTCGACCGGGCGCAGCGGATAGCGACGAGCCTGAAACTGGCGATGTTCTTTCGGCTTCCACCCACTTCGACAGTCGGTGGCCGATAGCTGGCCCTGGCGGAACCTGCCTGGACTTCAGGTTTGATCTCGCGCAAGGAAACCATCTCTCGCGGTTCCTAATTTTCTCCCATGGCTCTCAACCTGTTGGTCGGCACGATCGTCATAAGCCTGACGGTCGTCATTCACACCTTCGGCCTCATCGCGGTCACCCGTGCGATGGGACATCTGGTGGCGCGATTTCGCTTGCATGGTCGGCGAAGCCGCGTTCTTGCGATGATCAGCGTGGTAATGGGTCTTTTTGCCGTGATGACAGCCGAGGTCTGGTTGTGGGCCGGGGTGTATCGCATGCTCGGCGTCCTGCCCGACTTCGAGACGGCGCTCTACTTCTCCACCATCACCTTCTCGACGGTTGGCTATGGCGACATCGTGCCTGTTCACGCATGGCGCGTGCTGGCGGCACTGGAAGGGGTGAACGGTTTTCTCCTGCTCGGCTGGTCGACCGCCTATCTGATCGCGGCCGGAACGCGCATCGGCCCGTTCAGGGTTGGCGAGCACTTTTGACCGGCCGCCCGGACCGTTTCAGACTGCCACGGAATGTCTGCCCGTTCCCTTTTCGAGATATTTATCGAACCTCGCCGCCACTGTCCTGACGATGGGGCGGCTCTCCTCCGGCACGACAAAGGTCTCGCCGTCGAGTGCAAGCATCTTGCCGGCGCCGCCGATGGCCAGGCGGCTTGCCACGAGGAGCAGCTCTTCGCCGACCGATCCGAAGAGCTCCACCAGATCGATGGCCGAAAAGCGGAATTGGCACATCAGGCGTTCGATGATCCAGCCTCTCGCGACATCGTCGACACTCAGCTCGATGCCGCGGCCCGTCGCGAGTTGTCCGCTGTTCACAGCCTTCTCGTACTCGCCCGTTGCGGTGATGTTCTGTGCGTAGCCTTGCCGGAAGCGGCTGATGGCGGATGGCCCGAGACCGATCAGGGTTTCGCACCGATCCTCGGTATAGCCCTGGAAATTGCGACGAATCTTTCCGGCGCGAGCCGAGATGGCGAGCGCATCATCCGGCTTTGCGAAGTGGTCTATTCCGATTGCCTCATATCCGGCTGACACGATCAGCTGAGCTGCCAGCTGCGACTGAGCCAACCGTTCGGCGGACTGCGGCAGCCACGCATCGTCGATCATCGTTTGATGCTTCTTGAACCACGGTACATGCGCGTATCCAAACAACGCAATCCTGTCGGGCTCCAGCGTCAGCGCCTGCGTGACCGTCGAGGCAACGCTTTCGAGTGTCTGGTGCGGCAGCCCGTAAAGCAGGTCCAGATTGACGGATCTCACGCCGCGCGCGCGGGTGCCGTCCACAACATGGCGGGTCAACTGAAAGCTCTGTTCGCGGTTGATCGCCTTCTGCACCTTGGGATCGAAGTCCTGTACGCCCAGACTGGCTCTGGTCATGCCGATTGCGGCGAGGGCGTCCAGACGGGTCTCGTCCATGTCGTTGGGATCGATTTCGACGCTGACACTGGCGTCCTCAAGAAATTCGAACCGGTGCCGCAGGAGTTTTCCGAGCGCCAGCATGTCGTCGGGTTTCAACATGGTCGGCGAACCGCCTCCAAAATGGACGGCTCGGATGCGACCCCTGTCGCTCACAAGCTGCGCGACCGTTTCAATCTCCCTGTGCAGAGCGCTCAGAAAAGTCGTTACCGGCGCATAGTGTCTTGTCTGCTTGGTATGGCATGCGCAGAACCAGCACAGCCTGTCGCAATAGGGGACATGCAGGTAGAGTGAAATCTCGTCATCGCCTTCGAGCGCGTTCATCCAGCCGCGAACCGTTATCGCGTCAACGCCGGCGTGAAAGTGCGGCGCAGTCGGATAGCTCGTGTAGCGCGGAACGTTTTCTCCCGCCGCGACGGTCAAACTTGCCTGGCTGTTGTTGGCCGCATTTGTCTGCATGAGCGGCACCCTAGAAACGCCAGAATGCCGCGTCCTTGATCTTCGTCAAAGCAGCTGACGGCAAGGACAAACTGACGCAACGATTCTCGAGGCAGCGGTGGTATTCTGCCTGCATCTTGACCTCGAGCGATGAAATGACCGTCAGACAGGACGTTCACAGTTCCGGCATTCCCGTGCTTTGCCAGTCCTGCGAAGCGCGGCATCGCGGCGTCTGCGGCGCGCTCGATCCCAACCAGCTCGTCGGGCTCGCCAGAACCTCGTCAAGGCACAGTGTCGAGCCCGGGGCCGAACTGATCGGCGACGCCCAGGCCATCGACAGCTATTCGAACATACTTTCCGGCGTCGTGAAACTGACGAAGAGCCTTTCGGATGGACGCCAGCAGATTGTCGGCCTCCAGTTCGCGCCGGATTTTCTGGGACGTCCGTTCAAGGCGGAAAGCGAAATCAACGCGGAGGCCGCAACGGCTGTCTCCCTTTGTTCGTTCCCGAAGACGGCCATCGAACGCATGATGAAGGAATCGCCGGAGCTCGAACATCGCCTGCTCAAGCAGGCGCTGAACGAGCTCGATGAGGCGCGCGACTGGATGGTGACGCTGGGCCGCAAGACCGCGTCGGAGAAGGTGGCAAGCTTCCTCCTGATGATCGCCAGGAACATCGACCCCACAGCCGACCCGGCGGCCAGGTCGGCGACGTTCGATCTGCCGCTGACGCGCGCGGATATCGCGGATTTCCTCGGTCTGACGATCGAGACGGTAAGCCGCCAGTTGACCAGGCTGCGAACCGATGACGTCATCCGGATCGAGAACAACCGGCGCGTTTTGGTGGACAGCCTCGGCCGGCTGGAGCAGCGCTCCGGCGCCTAGACCCGGCGTCGCCGGCGCCCTTGCGGTTCTAGTCAGAATCTGCGATCCTGATCAGCGGCAGCACGTGCTCGCGTTCAAACGCTATATGCCGGCGCAGGCTTTCGAAGAAACCGCGCAACATGAAGCCGATGGCTTCTGCATTATCTACCCTCTCGCCGTGACCGATCGCCAGCAGAATTTCAGTGATCTCGTCGGCGAAGCATTCGTCTTCGACGTGCTCGGCGCGCAGCCGCTGGATTGAAGCAACACCCGCATTGTTGGCCGCCACCGCAACCTCGTAGGCGGGAAAGATGACCGTCTCTTCGTATCGATGAATGCTGCGCAGCAGCGGAACGATCGCGTTGGCCGTGCCGAGGCACTTCAGACGATCGACGCCTGGCAAGGCGTCTGCAATTCTTTCCAGGGCAACGCAGAGCTGCAGCTTCTCCCAATGCGCGCGCTTCATCACCGCGGCTGGGATCGCCTCCCTGCCCACTCGCGCCGAAGCCATCGCGTCTTCGCTGCGCGCATCGAACAACGACGGTCCTTGCTCCCCGCTCAATGCAGTCTCCCTTGGCTGGATCGAGGCTGCCCAATCCAAAACAAGGCGGCTTTGACCTGGATCAAGGCGACACCGCAGCAACTGCGGAATTGGTGCCGATGCGGATCGACGTCCGCGCACCAGAATCCAAGGTCGGGGACATGCCATGAAATTCGGCACGGAAATTGTCTTGTTGTGCTTCTTCACCTTCCTGGCGCTGGTGGCAGCCGGCTTTGGTGTCGACGAACCTTTCCGGCAGCACATGTGGGCGCTGTTCTTTGTGTTGCTCGGTTCTGTCGTTGTCCTCCTGCGCAACACGAGCTTTGCAGCGCCCGTCCCGATTGATCCCTCCGCCTATATGGATGGGCCGGTCCGTTACGGTGCCATCGCAACGATGTTCTGGGGCGTCGTCGGCATGCTGGTCGGCGTGATCATTGCCTTGCAGCTTGCCTACCCGGACCTCAACATCCAGCCTTGGTTCAACTTCGGCCGCCTGCGGCCGCTGCACACATCCGGCGTTGTCTTCGCCTTCGGCGGCAATGCGCTGCTTTGCACGTCTCTGTATGTTGTGCAGCGCACCTGCCGCGCCCGGCTCTTCGGCGGCGATCTCGCCTGGTTCGTGTTCTGGGGCTATCAGCTTTTCATCGTCATGGCCGCGACCGGCTACCTGCTTGGCATCACCGAGAGCCGCGAATACGCCGAACCCGAATGGTATGTGGACCTTTGGCTGACCATCGTCTGGGTCGCTTATCTCATCCTGTTCCTCGGCACGATCCTGAAGCGCAAGGAACCGCACATCTACGTCGCGAACTGGTTCTACCTGTCCTTCATCGTCACCATCGCGATGCTGCATGTCGTCAACAACCTCTCAATGCCCGCCTCGCTGCTGGGCTCGAAAAGCTATTCCGCCTTTTCCGGCGTTCAGGACGCGCTGACGCAGTGGTGGTACGGCCACAACGCCGTTGGCTTCTTCCTGACCGCCGGGTTCCTCGGCATGATGTACTATTTCGTGCCCAAGCAAGTGAACCGGCCGGTCTACTCCTACCGGCTTTCGATCATCCACTTCTGGGCGATCATCTTTCTCTACATTTGGGCGGGCCCCCATCACCTGCACTATACCGCCCTGCCCGACTGGGCGCAGACGCTGGGCATGGTGTTCTCGATCATGCTGTGGATGCCTTCCTGGGGTGGCATGATCAACGGCCTCATGACGCTCTCCGGCGCCTGGGACAAGATCCGCACCGATCCGATTGTCCGCATGATGGTCGTAGCCATCGCCTTCTACGGCATGTCGACCTTCGAAGGTCCGATGATGTCGATCAAGGCGGTCAACTCGCTGTCGCACTACACGGACTGGACCATCGGCCACGTCCATTCCGGCGCGCTCGGCTGGGTTGGCATGATCTCGTTCGGCGCGATCTATTACATGGTGCCTAAACTTTGGAACCGCGAGCGTCTGTATTCGCTGCGGCTCGTCACATGGCACTTCTGGCTGGCCACGCTGGGGATCGTCGTCTACGCCGCGGTGATGTGGGTTTCCGGCATCATGCAGGGCCTGATGTGGCGCGAATATGATGAGCAGGGCTTCTTGGTCTACTCCTTCGCCGAAACCGTCGCTGCCATGCATCCCTACTATGTGATGCGGGCTGCGGGCGGCGCGATGTATCTCTCCGGCGCGCTGCTGATGGCCTGGAACATCACCATGACCATCCTCGGCTACCAGCGCGAGGAGCAACCGTTGCCGGGTTCCGAGCCCGCCCTCCAGCCTGCCGAATAAGGAGCCACACATGGGCTTGATGGACAAACACGCAATCATCGAGAAGAACGCGACGCTTCTTCTCATTGGCTCGCTGCTCGTGGTGACTGTCGGCGGCATCGTCGAGATCGCACCGCTCTTCTATCTCGACAACACGATCGAGAAGGTCGAAGGCATGCGGCCCTATTCGCCGCTCGAACTCGCGGGGCGCAACATCTATGTGCGCGAGGGCTGCTATCTCTGCCATAGCCAGATGATCCGGCCGTTCCGCGACGAGGTCGAGCGCTACGGTCACTACAGCCTGGCGGCGGAGTCGATGTACGATCATCCGTTCCAGTGGGGCTCCAAACGAACCGGCCCCGATCTCGCGCGCGTCGGCGATCGCTACTCCAACGCTTGGCATGTGCAGCACCTCGCCGATCCGCGTTCGGTGGTGCCGGAATCGATCATGCCTCGCTATGCCTTCCTGAAGGATACGCCGGTCGAGGTGAAGAACTTCTCGACGCATCTGGTCGCCAACAGCCGGGTCGGTGTCCCCTATTCCGACGACATGATCGCCAACGCCAATGCCGATCTGATGGCACAGGCCGATCCCAGTGCCGACACGTCCGGCCTGGAAAAGCGCTATCCGAAAGCCAAGGTCGGCGACTTCGACGGCAATCCGCTGCAGGTCACCGAGATGGATGCCTTGGTCGCTTATCTCCAGATGCTCGGCACTCTGGTCGATTTCAAGACCTACGACGAAGCCGCCGGCTACCGCTGAGGAGACCGACCATGGATTACAATCTGATGCGGGAATTCGCCGACAGCTGGGGCCTGCTCGCCATGGCGCTGTTCTTTGTCGGATGCATTGCCTTCGCACTGCGGCCCGGCGGTCGCAGCCAAGCTGACGAAGCCGCCCGCATTCCCCTCAAGGACGACTGATCATGAGCACAGAGCATATCGACGACGTCTCGGGCATCTCGACGACCGGCCATGAGTGGGACGGCATCAAGGAGCTCAACAACCCTCTTCCCCGCTGGTGGGTGATAACCTTCTACATCACCATCGCCTGGGCGATCGGCTACACCATCGCCTACCCGGCGTGGCCAATGCTGTCTTCGGCGACAAGGGGCGTGCTCGGCTACTCCAGCCGCAACGATGTCAAGAACGAGTTGGCCGCTGCCGAAGCCGCAAAAGGCAAGTATGTCGCCGCCATCCAGGCGAAGACCGTCTCCGAGATCGCTGCTGATGACGCGCTGCGTGAATTCGCGGTTGCGGCCGGCGGAGCGACGTTCAAGGTCAATTGTGTGCAGTGCCACGGCTCAGGCGCCCAAGGATCCGCGGGTTTCCCCAACCTCAACGACGACGACTGGTTGTGGGGCGGCAATGCCGAGCAGCTCGAGCAGACGATCATGCACGGCATCCGCTTCGCCTCCAATCCTGATACGCGGCAATCGGAAATGCCTGCCTTTGGCGACATCATCACGGGCGACCAGATCAAGCAGGTCAGCGCCTATGTCGCCAGCCTTTCCGGTCCGGTCCAGGACAAAGGCCTGATCGAGCCCGGCGCCAAGGTGTTCGCGGAAAATTGCGTCGCCTGCCATGACGCTAATGCGAAGGGCAACAGGGAGTTCGGGGTGCCCGACCTGACCGATGCGATCTGGCTCTACGGATCGGGCGAGACGGCCATCGCGGCCCAGGTCCGCGTGCCGAAACATGGCGTCATGCCAGCCTGGATCGGACGTCTCGGCGAGACCAAGGTCAAGGAGCTTGCGGTCTACGTCCATTCGCTTGGCGGCGGAGAATAGGAGGCGGGGCCTATTCTCGGCCCTCGGCCGCCAAAGCGTAGAGGCCCGGCCAGCGCCGGGCCTCGTTTCATTCCGTCATGTGAAGATTGACCTGCATCAACGCGGCGAAGCCCGTCCGGCGGCAAGAGTTGCTCGGGCGGGATTATCGGTCGTGCGCAAATGGAGATGAAGGTGCTGGATCAGACGCAGGTGGAACGGCTGGAGGCAGAGGCGGTCAACTCCGCCAGGGTCCGGCAGCCGCTTTATGCCCCGCGCAGGAAGATCTTCCCGAAACGCGCTTCAGGCAGCTTTCGCCGCTTCAAATGGCTGGTGATGGCGATCACGCTGGGCATCTACTACCTGACGCCATGGCTGCGGTGGGATCGCGGCGCGTTCGCGCCCGATCAGGCAGTGCTGCTCGATCTCGCCAACCGCCGCTTCTACTTCTTCTTCATCGAGATATGGCCGCAGGAATTCTACTACGTCGCTGGACTTCTGATGATGGCCGGCATCGGCCTCTTCCTGATTACATCCACGGTCGGCCGCGCTTGGTGCGGCTATACCTGCCCGCAGACCGTATGGGTCGACCTGTTCCTGGTGGTGGAGCGGGCGATCGAAGGCGATCGCAACGCCCGCATGAAGCTTGACGCCGGCCCATGGACGGCACGCAAGCTGGTGCTGCGTGCATCGAAGCACGCCATCTGGCTGGTGATAGCGGCAGCAACCGGCGGCGCCTGGATCTTCTATTTCGCCGATGCGCCGACACTGGCCGGTGAGGTTTTCCATGGCACGGCCGCGCCGGTCGCCTATGTGACCATCCTCGTGCTGACGGCGACCACCTACACATTCGGCGGGCTGATGCGCGAACAGGTCTGTACCTACATGTGCCCATGGCCGCGCATCCAGGCCGCCATGCTGGACGAGAATTCGCTCACTGTGACTTACAATGACTGGCGCGGCGAGCCCCGCTCGCGCCATGCCAAGAAAGCCCTTGCCGCCGGACAGCCAGTTGGCGATTGCGTCGACTGCAATGCCTGTGTCGCTGTCTGCCCGATGGGTATCGACATTCGGGACGGTCAGCAGCTCGAATGCATCACCTGCGCGCTCTGCATCGATGCCTGCGACAGCGTGATGGACAAGCTCGGCAGGCAGCGCGGACTGATCTCCTATGCGACATTGTCCGACTACAATGCCAACATGGCTGTGGCCACTGCGGGGGGGTCACGCCCGGTGGATCCCTCGCTGGTGCGAACTGCCGACGGCGCCTTTTCGGAAAAGTTGGCGCATTTCCACATTCGCAAGATCTTCCGTCCGCGCACCTTCATCTATCTGGGCGCATGGTCGGCGGTCGGGCTCGCGCTGCTCTATTCGCTCCTGACCCGCGAGCGCCTGGAGCTCAACGTCCTGCACGACCGCAATCCGCAATTCGTGACGCTCTCGGACGGCTCGATCCGCAACGGCTACACCGTCAAGCTGCTCAACATGATCCCCGAGCCGAGGACGATCGTCGTCACATTGCAAGGCCTGCCGGGCGCCGAGATGAGCGCGGTCGGCATTGAGCTTCCCCCCGCCCGCTCTTTCGCCACCCTGGCCGATCCCGACCGGCTGAAGACGCTGAAGGTCTTCGTCCGCCAGCCAGCCGACCAGATCGGCGGCGCCGCGCAGAGCTTCAAGTTCCTGATCGAGGACAAGGCCGGCCTCGAATCCGCCGAATACACGGCCACGTTCAATGCACCGGAACCCGCCAGATGAGCGCCCATTCGCAGAAATCCCGCGAATTCACCGGCCGGCATATGCTGTTCATTATTCTCGGCTTCTTCGGCGTGGTCATTGGCGTCAACCTGACCATGGCGACGCTGGCCAGCAAGAGTTGGACCGGGCTCGTTGTCGAAAACACCTATGTGGCGAGCCAGCAGTTTAACCGAAAGGCCGAGGAAGGGCGCGCGCGGGCGGCGCTCGGCTGGACCGGCAAACTGACGATCGCATGGGGTGAGGTCCGCTACGGCCTCAGCGATGCCGCAGGCAAACCCGTTCCCCTGCACGCGGTGAAGGTTTTGTTTCGCCACCCCGCCTACGAGGCAGAGGACAAGTCCATCATTCTGGCCTCCACGGGCCAAGAATTTGCAGCGCAGCACACGCCGAGAGATGGCGTCTGGATCGTCGAAGTCGATGCCGATGCCGGTCTCGCGGAACCCTATCGCGACGTCCGTAGAATCATGATCTCCCATGGAGCGCTGCAATGAGCTGTTGTGCACCGGGCGCTGAAATGGCGTTGGCTCTGAACGAGAGCGCAGCCGCCCTGCCGTCAAGCCAGGAAATGCGGTTGGCTAGCCGCTCGCTTGGCGGGGACCTGCGCCAAACGGATCTCTCGGTACCGGCGGTTCACTGCGCAGCCTGCATTCAGACGATCGAGACAGCGCTTGGAAAGCTCGGGCGTATCGAGAGCTCGCGCGTCAATCTGTCGACAAAGCGCGTTTCGGTGCGGTGGCACGGTGACGAGGTTCCGCCAATCGTCGCCACGCTTGGGCGGCTGGGCTACGATGCGCACCTGTTCGATCCGGAGGCTGACGGCCAGGACAAGACGCTCTCGGAACTGATCCGCGCCGTCGCGGTCGCCGGCTTTGCGGCGGGCAACATCATGCTGCTTTCGGTGTCCGTCTGGTCCGGCGCCGAGGGGCCGACGCGCGATCTGTTTCATTGGGTGTCTGCACTGATCGCCATCCCCGCGCTCGCCTTCGCCGGCGGCATCTATTTCCGCTCGGCCTGGAATGCGCTGCGTCATGGACGCATGAACATGGATGTGCCGATCGCTGTCGGCGTCTCGCTGGCCTACGCTATGAGCCTCTACGAGACGATCAACCACGGCGACCACGCCTATTTCGACGCGTCAGTGTCGCTGCTGTTCTTCCTGTTGATCGGCCGCACACTGGATCATGTGATGCGGGAGCGGGCACGGACCGCGGTGAACGGACTGGCACGGCTCGCAGCGCGCGGCGCCGTAGTGCTGCGTGGCGATGGCATCCGCGACTACCTGCCGGTCGGTGAGATCGAACCCGGCATGGACTTGCTCATCGCCGCCGGAGAGCGAATTCCGGTCGATGGCAACATCCTCAGCGGAATCTCGGATCTCGATTGCTCGCTGGTATCCGGGGAAAGCACGCCCCGCACCGTGGGCCTGGGGGCGCAGGTTCAGGCCGGCATGCTCAATCTCACCGGTCCGCTGAAAATGCAGGCGACGGCCGCCGCGAAGGATTCCTTCCTGGCCGAAATGGTCCGGCTCATGGAAGCCGCAGAAGGTGACCGCTCCCAGTATCGCAGGATCGCCGACCGGGTCTCTGCCCTCTACGCACCTGTGGTCCACCTCGCGGCCTTGCTGACGTTCCTGGGCTGGATGGTCGCGTCCGGCGACTGGCACCTGGCAATGACGATCGCAATTGCCGTTCTTATCATCACTTGCCCATGCGCGCTCGGCCTCGCCGTGCCGATCGTGCAGGTGGTCGCGGCGCGACGCCTGTTCGAAGCCGGTGTCATGGTCAAGGATGGTTCGGCCATGGAACGGCTGGCGGCGATCGATACCGCACTGTTCGACAAGACCGGGACGCTTACGCTCGGCCAGCCGAGGCTGGTCAACGCGCCGTCCATCGACCCTACCATGCTGGCGATCGCGGCAGACATCGCCGCGCATTCGCGCCATCCGTTCTCGAAGGCCATAGCCGGTTTCGCGGGCTCTTCCGGTCAACCCAGTCTCGGATCCGTCGGTGAGCACCCAGGCTTTGGTATCGAGGCCAGCACAGAGGGCAACACCTGGCGTCTCGGCCGGCGCGGATGGGCTGGATGGAAGGCACGGACCGGCGGCGAAGGTAAATATGGCGGCTATGGCGGGACGGTGCTTTCGAAGAACGGGACGATCGTCGCCGCCTTCGCGTTCGAGGATGCGGCGCGCTCCGATGCCAAGGCAGCGCTCGCAAAGTTGCAGGATGCCGGCGTATCCGTCGAGATGCTGTCCGGCGACACCGCCAATGCCTGTGCCGAAGTCGCCAAGGCGCTGGATATCGACAGCTACGTTCCGGCGCTGCTTCCGTCCGGCAAGGTCGAGCGGATCGGGGCTCTGTCGAGGCAGGGCCACAAGGTTCTGATGGTGGGCGATGGGCTGAACGACACGCCCGCGCTTGGTGCGGCGCATGTCTCGATGGCCCCGGCGACCGCGGCCGATGTCGGTCGCAATGCCGCCGACTTCGTCTTCCTGCGCGAAAGCCTCCTGGCTGTGCCTTTGGCATTGGACATTTCCCGCAAGGCGGGCCGACTGATCGGGCAGAACATCGCAATTGCGATCGTCTACAACGCGTTTGCGGTGCCGATCGCCATATCTGGGCATGTGACGCCGCTCATCGCAGCGGTCGCGATGTCCGCCTCGTCGCTGCTTGTGATCGGAAACGCCCTGCGACTGCAAGGCTCAGCGAAAAGTTCATCGGCTGAAAGCGCTCCGCAAGATCGGCGCGCACACCCCGGCCTGCTGGTTCGACCCTCATGACGACGCTCGTCTACCTCATCCCGGTGGCGCTGTTCCTCGGTGCGCTTGGACTGACTGGCTTCCTGTGGGCCCTGAGGAGCGGTCAGTACGAGGATCTTGATGGGGCCGCGGCGCGCATTCTGATCGATCGGGATGAGCCGCCAAAGTGACTGCGCCGCTCCTCTGAAATGACGCAGGTCAATGACCCGATCGCTCAATCGTCCGACAATGGGCGGCATCCGATAAAGGGCTGGATGGAAATCAGGAGGCAGCAATGCAGGCCGAGGCCATAATGACGACGCCGGTCGTTACCGTAGGTCCGGGCGCGTCGATCGCCGATGCGGCCGAACTGATGCTCGCCAGGAAGATCGGCTGCCTGCCGGTCGTCCGCGATGACGGGACAGTTGCCGGCATTATCAGCGAGGGTGATTTCCTGCGCCGTCAAGAGCTCGGCACCCAGCGTGTTCGTCCTCGCTGGCTGGAGTTTGTCGTCGGCCCCGGCAAGTTGGCCAACGAATACGTCCTGGCAAGCGGACGTCGAGTTGACGAGGTGATGACAGGTCAGGTCGTGTCGGCGCCGCCCGGTGCCTCGCTCGCCGAGATTGTCGGGTTGATGACCGAGAACAAGATCAAGAATGTGCCGATCGTCCAGGCAGGCAAGCTCGTCGGCATCGTCACGCGCACGGACCTGCTGCGCGCACTGTTGTGCGTCCTGCCGAAATCGGGCGCGACGACGGCTGATGACGACTCCATCCGCAAGAACGTTCTGGCAGAGCTCAAACGCCAAGCCTGGAGCAACGGCGGCTTGATCGGGGTGAGTGTCGACCGAGGAACTGTCGAACTGAGCGGCGCAATCTTTGACGAGCGTCAGCGGAAGGCGGCTGTGGTTGCCGCGGAGAACGTTGCAGGCGTCAAGGCGGTCAAGGACAGCCTGTTCTGCGCGGGACCATTGTCAGTTGTGCTTGTGTCCTAGTAGGTCTGACAGAAGTCGGCAGCAAGCGGTGGCGACCAACCTTAGGTCGCGATCAGGGGTATCAATGGTCGAAGCAGCAGCATGGCGAATGCAATGAGTGCCGTGCCCGCTACCCTGTCTGTTGTTCTTCCGTCTTCGCCAAGCCGGCTACCGAGTAGAAGCCACACCGATCCCGTGGCAGCCGTGATGATCGGGAGAACAATCCAGAATATCGCCAGCGCCCGCGCTGCGGCGTCTGTCGGCACGATTGCCAGGCAATAGATAGACGCCTTCGGATTGAGGGCACTGGTTGCCAGGACGGAAATGGCGCCGCCATCCTTGGAGGCGTTGATCCGGGCACTTGTTATCAGGCGCAGGCCAAGGACTACGAGCCATGCGGCGGCGACCAGCTTCAGTGCCTCGATGGCACCGGGCGGCATCCAGGGACGCAGCGAAAACCAGCAGGCGGCGGCGATCCCGTACCCGCAGGCCTGCGCGATCAAAAGCCTGACCGCCTTTTCGCGTTTGACAGCCCCTGCCATCAGAAGGGCGTTGGTTGGCCCCGGCGCGACGAAAAGCAGAAATGCTTCCAGGAAAAATAGCGTACTCAAAACTGCCGGTCCCGTGGGCGCACATCCATCAACTGCAAAGCTCGGTTTGACGCGGCGGCTCTCGTCAAACCCGGACCTCCAACGGCATTCGCAGACCTCTCCCCGCTACGCGCGAGCTATGGGACGCTACCTGAGCGTCGGCCGCCTCTGAAAGCAACTACTGCCGGCCGGCCGCGTGCTGCAGCCGTGCGATGAGGTCGCGGTTGCGGCAGTAATCTGGCGGATCGTCGGCTTGCAGGTGTTGGTCAAGCCAGGTCGAGCATTCATCCTGGTGGCCGCAGGAGCGGCAGCGGTCCACCGCCCGATTGGTAACGGCGGCATGGTCCGCGATGACCTTCAACTGCCTGTCGACACCGAGCTTCTGCATCATGCGCCCCATCAGGGCGGTCCTGGCGTCTACTGAAATCAGATAGTCGAGAAAAGTCATTGGGATCACTCCTGTTTCCCAACCATCTTTGCCATGCCGGGGGTCGCCGCCTTGATCTTGGTCAACAGGCAACTCCACTTGCAAGGATCGTTTCGGCCGGCGGTCAATACGACATGAAGCGATGCATGCGGAGTGCGTGACGCCGCCAAAGGCCGTCTCGACGAGGGGCGGAACAATCGGCAGCCGCCAGGCCAACAAAGTGCGCTCCGAAACGCTCGGCCAGTTCGACCCCCAACTCATCCGAGCGCTTTTGCCTGGATTGGTTTTGCGTGCGCGGCCAGGAGTGATAATTAGCCCTCTTGCAAGCGTGGCCGAACCCAAGGACCTCAGGTGAGCCAAAACGAAGCGCTTATTTCGTCGGCCGGCGGGATGATGCTGCGATCCGTCTTGTCGCAGATGTTCGAGCAGGCTCCGGGCTTCATGGCCCTGATGCGAGAGCCGGACCATGTCTTCGAACTGACCAATGCCGCCTATCAGCGGTTAATCGGCGACAGGCGGGTGATTGGGAAGCCGGTGCGTGAGGCGCTTCCCGAGCTCGAAGGCCAAGGCTTCTTCGAACAGCTTGACGATGTGTACAAGACCGGTGAGCCATACCGGGGCCAGGGCGTGAAGGTCGCTCTTCGCAACAAGCAAGGCGAGCCGGCAGAAGAGCGCATCCTGGATTTCGTTTATCAGCCGATCCAGGACGGCGATGGCCGCACCACTGCGATCTTCGTCGAAGGCACGGATGTCAGCGAGCTCTCCTTTGCGAATGCCGCACTTCGGCTGCGTGAGGACCATCTGCGTTCGATCCTGGCAACGGTGCCGGATGCAATGGTCGTCATCGATGAACAAGGTCGCATTCAATCCTTCAGCACGGCCGCCGAGACGTTGTTCGGCTACGCAGCGAGCCAAGTCATAGGCCAGAATGTCAGCCTGCTGATGCCGGCACCCTATCGCGACGAGCATGACGCCTACCTGCGCCGCTATCTGGCGACCGGAGAGCGCCGGATCATCGGGCTTGGCCGCACTGTCACGGGAATGCGCAAGGATGGTTCGACCTTTCCCATGGAGCTTTCCGTCGGCGAGATGCATCCAGGAACCGGACGCTTCTTCACCGGCTTCTGCCGCGATCTGACCGAGCGTCACCGGGCAGAAGCAAGAATACAGGAGCAGCAACAGGAGCTGCTTCACATGGCGCGGTTCACCGCGCTCGGCGAAATGGCCTCGACGCTTGCGCATGAGATCAACCAACCACTGACCGCGATCACGAATTACCTAAAGGGCAGCCGCCGGCTGCTCGAAAGAAGCACGGAAGAGAATGCGCCGATGTTGAGGGAGGCCGTTGAAAAGGCAGCGGAGCAGGCCTTGCGGGCGGGAGATGTCATCCGGCACCTTCGCGACTTCGTCTCAAGAGGTGAAAGCGAGCGCCAGGTCGAGCGCCTGCCGGCACTGATCGAGGAAGCCTCGTCCCTGGCTCTCGTTGGCGCAAGAGAAGCCGATATGCGAGTAAGCTACAAGCTCGATCCCGCGGCCGAACTGGTCCTGACCGACCGCATCCAGATTCAGCAGGTTCTGCTCAACCTGATGCGCAATGCGGTGGAGGCCATGCAGGGCGCGACACGTCGCGAGTTGCATGTCATGACGATTGCCAGGGACGACGGTATGGCCGAAGTAAGCGTGATCGATACGGGCACGGGCCTCTCGCCCGAGGTGTCCGCCCAGCTTTTCCAGCCTTTCGTCACCACTAAGAAGCAGGGCATGGGCGTCGGCCTCTCCATTTGCCGCACAATCGTCGAATCGCACGGCGGTCATATCTGGGCCGAGGCAATGCCGTCTGGAGGAACCGCTTTCCGGTTCACCTTGCGCATCGTGAACAAGGAAGAGGTTGCCAATGGCCGGGAATGATCTCGTGCATGTGGTCGACGATGACGTCGAAGTTCGCAAGTCGCTCGGTTTTCTTCTCGCGACAGCCGATTTTGCCGTGCGCCTGCATGAATCCGCGACAGCCTTCCTGGCTTCAGCCACCGACAATGTCGACGGCTGCATCGTGACCGATGTGCGCATGCCAGGTATCGACGGCATCGAGTTCCTGCGGCAGCTGAGGGCTCGCGGGCACAGGCTTCCGGTCATTGTCATGACGGGTCATGCCGATGTCGCGCTCGCCGTTCAGGCGATGAAGGAAGGGGCTGCGGATTTCATCGAAAAGCCGTTCGACGACGACATTTTGATCGACGCGATCCGTTCAGCGCTGGGCAATCGCAATCGAGTTGATGCAACCCACCCGCAATCCGCGGAAATCCGCGGGCGGCTGTCAACGCTTTCGGAGCGGGAGCGGCAGGTGCTGGATGGGCTTGTGTCGGGTCTGCCGAACAAGACGATCGCCTATGATCTGGGAATCAGCCCGCGCACGGTCGAAATCCATCGCGCCAATGTCATGAGCAAGATGGCCGCCGGCAGCCTGTCGCACCTGGTTCGCATGGCGCTGATCCTGGATCCCAAGCACTAGGGTAATTGAGGAACGGAATTGCGGTCATCTGTCGGCGCCCTCTGCGCGTCCCAGTCGCGCCAATGGGTCGGGTGGATGTCGATATAGGCGCCCGTCGTCGCGTTCTTCCATCCGTTCCGCGTCCTCATGCAGGGAAATACAAGCGCATGCTCGCCATCCTCGTCGAGGACGGCGAGTTCGAGATCGCATTCGAACGGGGCGCTTAGGATAGGCTTCCACATCGCCCTAGGATGCGCGAGATGGCAGGCCTCGCCTTGATCTGAATCATTTTCCGAAATCGCCGAATGCGCGAACTTGGGCTTGCGAGCCCGAACCGGAGCACCCGGATGGCCGCGAGCAGTAGGAGATCGCACCGATGCTGATCCGCACACTTTCTGCCCTGGAATGCACGAAATTGCTGACCGCAAATCGCCTAGGCCACCTGGCGTGCGCGAAGGATGGGCAACCCTACGTCGTGCCGTTGTACTACGCGCATGCTGACAACCATCTCTATGCGTTTTCAATGCCCGGCAAGAAGATCGACTGGATGCGGGCCAACCCTCTGGTGTCGGTCCAGGTCGATGAGCGCGGCCAAGGCCGAGGCTGGAGAAGCGTTGTTGTCGACGGCCGCTATGAAGAGCTGCCTGACCGGATCGGTCATAAGCTTCAGCGCGATCATGCGTGGTCAGTGCTGAGCAAGCACCCCGACTGGTGGGAGCCAGGCGCCCTCAAACCGGTCCTGCCTGCCGTTTCCGATGGCGGTCCGCATGTCTTCTTCCGCATCTTCATTGGCGAGGTGTCGGGCCGGGAAGCAATTGAGTAGGTCTTCTGCCGCCAAAGAATGGCCGCCCCGGCGCGGCCTGTTTCGAGGCATGCACGGCGCTGCCCGATGGCTGTCGACCTTGATTGCTTCTGCAATCCCAGAGGACCCTTGTCCGCCTATGACGGGTTCTACGTAGTTTCCCGTAGGGACATAACCGAATTTCGCGCTCCGTGAATTCGAGCGATTGCTGTGACAACGGTCAACCGGGGACGCAGCGATGAACGCCTACACCACCGCAAGGATTTCAATTCCCTTACAGCCAGCCAATCCGAACCTGAAGGTGGCATTTGGCTCGGTGCCGGTCCAGCCAATCAGCTTCTTCCCCGCCGGGTCGGAAATCTATGCCCAGGGCGAGAAGGCTGGCGCCTTCTACCAGGTCGAGTTCGGCGCCGTCCGTGTCTACCGCTTGCTTGCCGATGGTCGCCGGCAGATAAGCGCCTTCCACTTGCCTGGAGAGACATTCGGCTTCGAAGCCGACACGACACATCATTTCTTCGCCGAAGCGATCAACGCCACCGGTGTCCGCGTGTTTCGCACCGCGGCCGGGGCTGACATGTCGCAGCAGCTGCTGCCGCTCGCGCTCAAGGGGCTGACAAGGGCGCAAGAGCACTTGCTCGTCCTCGGCCGCCAGAACGCCATAGAACGTATCGCGGCGTTCCTGGTCGATTTGGCAGAGCGCCAAGGTGGTCTGCGGCAGGTCGAACTGCCCATGTCGCGCGTGGACATCGGCGACTATCTCGGCCTCACCATCGAGACCGTCTCGCGGGTCTTCACCAAGCTGAAGGAGCGAGGCGTCATTCGCCTGCTCAGCCTGCGCTGCATCGAAATCGTTAGACAGGACGCGCTGCGCGATATGAGTGAATGAGTCCAACTCTGGTCATGGAAAGGGCATCGCGCGGATTCACGACGCCTTGAGGCGCAAGCCACAGGGCACGCATTCCGTCGGGCAGCCTTCCAGCCAAAGCGGCTGAGAGTCGCTTGGAGCGGTTCGAGCGCCGGTGGGTTTCGAGTCCCAGATTTCGAGGTCTCCAATAAAAATAAAGGAAATCAGTCGGTAGACAGTGCTTTGGTGGGCCCGGAGGGTGTATAACGGTCAGGCTTCATTTGCCTGTTTGCGGGTTTGAGAAACCGCTACGGATCGTGTGTGTCCGCCGTTGGCCGCAACCGCAACCTCCGGCCCATACTGATTGTGCAAATGAACGGGCCTGGCTTTTCGGCGGTGCAGCATGTTCACGCCTTCGACCGCCATCGAGAAGATCATCGCTGAATAGATATAACCCTTGGGGACATGGACGCCAAAGGCATCCGCGACCAACGTCATGCCGATCATGATGAGGAAGCCGAGTGCCAGCATCTTCACAGTAGGGTGAGCATCGACAAACTTTCCAACCGGTCCGGCGGCCGCGATCAGGACGGCCATCGACGCGACGACAGCGACGGCCATGACCCAGATCTGGTTGGCCATGCCGACGGCGGTCACGATCGAGTCAATGGAAAACACGAGGTTGATCAGGGCAATCTGCGACACGACGGCTACGAAACCTGCGCGCACGGTGGCACCAATGTGGCCCTCTTCTCCCTCGAGACTTGCATGTATCTCCTGGGTGGCCTTGTAGATGAGGAACAGACCGCCGCCTGCCAGGATGAGATCCTTCCCGGAAAAGCCGTGCCCGAAGGCCTCGAACAAAGGTTCGGTCAAGCCAATGATCCACCCGATGAACAGCAGCAGGATCAGTCGCGGAACGAGGGCCAGCGCCATTCCGAGAAACCGCGCCTTTGGCTGCAGCTCGGGAGCAAGTTTGCTGACCAGAACCGAGATCACGACAAGGTTGTCGACACTCAGGACGATTTCGAGCGCTGTAAGCGTCAGCAGGCTGAGCCAGATTTGCGGGTCGGTTATCATCTTCGCCCTCCCTTCGGGCACCCAGTTGGATTTGCTTTTGGCTTGATCTTGTCGCGCTGCCGGTGGCGACGATGAGGAGCGCCGGTCGCGGCGGCGCGGATCGGCAAACCGCACCTGAAGTTCATTTTCAGATGCGGTTTGTTGGCCGCCTGAATGGCGGTGCTGTAGCTATTCTGCCGCTGCCGTGACAGGCTGGGCTTCGGGCAGGAGAGAGGCGGGTTCACCCCGCCCTTCGAGGTCGTCCAGCAGCGCCATCCACAGCGAGATGCACAGCCCGACCATGACGACAAGGAAGGGTGCTGCCGCGATGATCGACGCGGTCTGCAGGCCCTCCAGGCCTCCCATCACCAGCAGCACACAGGCCGACGCGCCCGCTAGGACGCCCCAGAGGACCACGACGATGCGCGCGGGCTCAAGCGTGCCGCGTGACGACAGCATACCCATCACGATCGAGGCGGCATCAGCTCCCGAGATGAAGAAGATCGCCACAAGGAAGATCGCGACGAACGAGGTGAGCGCCGTTCCCGGATATTGTTCGAGTAGGGCAAACAGCGAGATGGCGGCACCCTTGGTGTTGACCGCCTCGACAAGTCCGCCGACCCCCATCAGTTCAGAGTGCAGCGCGGTGCCGCCCATGATGGTGAACCAGAGAAAGGTTACGCCGCTCGGGATGAGCAGAACGCCGATGACGAACTCGCGGATCGTCCGCCCCCTGGAGATGCGGGCAATGAAAACGCCGACAAAAGGTGCCCAGGAAACCCACCACGCCCAGTAGAAGATGGTCCAGCTGCTCAGCCATTTGCCGTCGCTGAAGGCAGCGGTGCGGAACGACATCGTGACGAGATTGGTCAGGTATTCGCCGAGCGCTTCGGTGAAGGTGTTGAGGATGAAGACGGTCGGTCCGACAACGGCCAGGAAGAGCAGCAAGGCGGCGGCGACAACCATGTTCATGTTGCTCAGGAACTGGACGCCCTTGCCGACTCCCGACACTGCCGAAAGGATGAACAGCACCGACAGCACAGCGATGATCGCAAGGGCAATGCCTGTTCCCTCGCCGGTTCCCCAGAGAAAATTCAGACCGCTGTTGATCTGCTGTGCGCCAAGGCCGAGCGATGTCGCAGTGCCGAACAGCGTGGCGATGAGGGCGAGAATATCGATCGTCTTGCCGATCGGTCCGTTGACCGCGCTGCCGAGCAAGGGGGTGAATGCGCTCGAGATCAGGATGGGCAGGCCCTTGCGGTAAGTGAAATAGGCGATAGCCAGACCGACAATGGCGTAGATCGCCCAAGGGTGCAGCGCCCAATGAAAATAGGCATATTCCATTGCGATCAGCGCAGCTTCCTTGGACTGCGGGGCGGCCAGCCCGTGAGGCGGCGCGCCAAAATGGAAGACCGGCTCGGCAACCCCCCAGAACATCAGTCCGATGCCCATGCCGACGCTGAACATCATGCACACCCACGAAACGGTAGTGAATTCCGGCAACTCGTCGTCGGCTCCAAGTCGGATCTTGCCGAAACGGCTGATCGCCAGGAACCCGGCAAAGACCAGAAACATAGCCGTCGAGACAACAAAGCCCCATCCGAAACCATTGATGATCGCCGCGAGCGTGGCGTTCGTCACGGAGGCGAGGCTATCCGGGGCAGTGGCTCCCCATAAGATGAACGCGGCTGTTATGGTTAGGGCCGGCCAGAATACCGCCGTATCTATGCCCCGTAACCTGCTTGTAGTCGACATGCGTGACCTCCCAAATCAATTTCGAAACCAGTTCCTAAAAAACTCCCCTTGGACGTCAAAGACCCGACCTCCTGCGAGACCAAGGTCGCGGACGACGAACGTGAAGCGTTCGCCGTTGGCGCCGTTTCGAAGTGTCGGATTTGACCCTCCTCCACCACACCCGTCAGGGTAGAAAGGGTGGGCAGGGAAGGAT
>NZ_RZOI01000600.1:0-3835 GCF_004022645.1 Mesorhizobium sp. M4A.F.Ca.ET.020.02.1.1
GGCCAGAGCCACCTCCGCTTGCCTGGCCGAATGCCTTGCCGATACCGAATCGAGCGCGGCGAGGACGCGCATGCCGCGCTCGTTGAGGTAGCTGGCGACATCCTCGCCCCGCTCGCTCTGGCCGAGATCGGCCTTGCCGCGGTATTTGCCGCTCAAGAATCCCTTGGCGAGACCGAAATAGGTGATAACGCCGATATCCTCGGCCACGCAGAGATCAAGCAGCGGTCCGTCGAGCGACGACCGATCGTACAAATTGTATTCGGGCTGAAGAACCTCATAGCGCGGCAGGCTGCGCAGGCTTGCCACGTCGAGCGCCGCCCGTAGCTGGCCGGCATCGAGGTTTGAGCAGCCGACATGGCGGACCTTACCCTTGGCAAGCAGGCTCTGATAGGCGCCGAGCGTCTCCTCGTAGGGTGTCGCCGGGTCCGGCCAATGCGACAGATAGAGATCGATCACATCGGTTTGCAGCCGCTTCAGTGATGCGTCGACCGCCTTTTCGATATAGACGGCGGACAAATCCCGCCTGCCCTGGCCCATGTCCGAGCCGACTTTGGTGATGACGACGATCTTGTCGCGGTTGCCGCGGCTTTTCATCCACTTGCCGATGATGGTTTCGGACTCGCCGCCCTTGTTGCCGGGAGCCCAGCGCGAATAGACGTCCGCCGTGTCGATGGCGTTGAGGCCGGCATCGGCAAAACGGTCGAGCAGGTCGAAGGAGATCTTCTCGTCGGCGGTCCAGCCAAAGACGTTGCCGCCCAGGACCAGCGGCGCGATGGAAAGTTCGGTGCGACCGAGACGGCGTTTGTGCAAGATTGAACTCCGTGATGATTGGGATGATGCGGGGCAAGCCCGGCTTGGGGGCAGCAGCTAAGCTAGGTCTTGGATTGCCGAGGTCAAAGGCCTGGCCCTTCTTTTCCGGCAGGCCAGCGCTTCACAAAGGCGCGACCCGCCGCGCCACCTCTTCCAGCCAGTGGTCGCGGATGCCGAGCGCCTTGAGGTGCTCCAGCGTGCTCAGCACATAGTCCTCGTTCCTGCCGGACTGGCCGGCTGCGCCGCCAACGATGCCGGCCGCATGGGCCGCATCGAGCGCGCCGGCATACTGCTCATGCGCGCGGTCGACGATGTAGGCGACCGCCTTGATCGTCTTGCGTGCCTCCGTCCCGTTCCCGTCGAGCCGGATGTCCAGCGTGCGTTCGACATAAACGCTGGTCACCAGTTCGCGCTCGCGCAGATAGGCGAGAACCTCGCCCCGCAGGTCGCCGGGCACGCGGAACGCCAGCCCGATGCAGGAGCCGCCACGGTCGAGGCCGAGCACCAGGCCCGGCCGCTGCCGCGTGCCTGGGTGCACGAAGGAATAGACACAAAGCGACCGCCGATAGCCGAAAAGGCGCGCGCGGCGCGTCTCGACATGCGCGAATCCAGGGCGCCAGATCAGCGACCCATAGCCAAAAACCCAAAAATCGCCCATATCGCCAAGCCTGATCGCGTGAGTCCCGACCGCACGCCGGAATCAGTGTTTCCGTCTTCCGCTTGTTGCGTAACAACCGTCCGCCCGCAATATCAGGGGCAATGAGAGCTCCAGCATGACGTCAACTGACCAGCGCCCGCCGAACTTTCGCCGCCGGCTGTTCTGGCTCGCCGCTTTCATTGCAGTGCTGTTCGCCATCTACAGCGCCGGCTGGTTCTACCTCGCCGATCGCGTCAGGGCCGAGGCCGACAAGGCGGTGGCCGCGCTCAACGCCAAGGGCATCGAGGCCGGCTGCGCCAACCTGACCGTCAGCGGCTATCCGCTCAGTTTCGCCATTTCCTGCGACACGCTCGCCTATGAGGACGATGCCAGGAACCTCGCCGCCTCGACCGGCAGCTTCAATGCCGTGGCTGCGATCAACCAGCCCCTGTCGCCTGTTGCTGATCTACGCGGGCCGCTCAGGACCTCCATGCCCGGGATGACGCCGCTATGGATCGACTGGGACAAGCTGCGGGCGGATGCGAAGCTCTCCTGGCCGCTGCCCCGGCGCGTCGCGCTGAAGGCCGAGGGCCTGTCCGGCCAGACCGATCCGGCTGACAACAGTGATCCTGTCGAACTGTTCTATGCCGGAAAGGCTGCCGGGCAATTGCAGCCGAATGGCCAGGACATCGGCTATGCCGGCAGTTTCAACGATCTCGAGATCGACGCCGATGCTATCGGCGGACGCGTGCTGCCGCCGCTCGACGGTAGTGGCGAGGCGACGCTGAAGAACGGTGTCGTGCTGATCAGGACGCAGCCGAAGAGCCTGCGCGGCCAGTCGGTCGACATCGCAAAGCTCGATCTGTCGTCTGGCGAAGCACGGATAACGGTGTCCGGGCCGCTATCGGTCGATGCCGACGGCCTGATCGACGCCGACCTGACGATCAAGCTCAGGAATCCCAAGGCGGTGGCGGCGATCCTTGGCGGCGCCATTCCCGAGCGCAAGAGCGAGATCGAGCAAGGCTTTGCCGGCCTGGCGATGCTCGGTAACGAACCGTCCATGCCGCTCAGGATCGTCAAGGGCAAGGCCTCGCTCGGCTTCATCCCGCTCGGCAAGATCAAGCCGGTCAACTAGAGCATGGTTCCGAACCGAGGGCCCGCGTCAGCAAAAGGTGGAAACAGGTCTTCGGACAAGATCATGCTCAACAAGAGATTGCGAGCAGATGGATAAACCGGTCAAGCTCCTGAGTGTTGGCGCGTTCACCCTCGACACGATCCTTCGCCTCGACACGCTGCCCGTGCATCAGGGCAAGTTCATCGCTTCCGATGGCGTCCAGATCGCCTCGGGCATGGCAACCAGCGCCGCTTGCGCCGCCCGCCGTCTCGGCGCCGAAGTCTCGCTCTGGGCAAGTGCGGGCGATGATGCCGTCGGCGACCAGCTGATTGCCGAGATCGAGGCCGAGGGCGTCGATTGCAGCCTGGTCCGACGTGTGGCCGGCGCGCGCTCGGCGCTGGCCGCGATCCTCGTTGACGCGCATGGCGAGCGCATCATCGTTCCGTTCTACGACCGCAAGGCGCAGGCCGACCCCGCTGAATTGCCCGCCGATCTCTCCGCCTTCGACGCCGTGCTGGTCGACGTCCGCTGGCCGGGCGCCGCGGCGCTCGCCCTGAACGCGGCGCGCGCCAATGGCCGGCCTGCGATCCTCGATGCCGATACCGCGCCGCTGGAGGTGCTGGAGCAGTTGTTGCCGCTGGCCACGCACATCGTCGCTTCCGAACCCGCGGCGCGTATCGTCTGCGGCCATGCGCTCGATCCGGAAACCGCCTGCGCCGATCTTGCCAGCCGTACCGACGCCTTTGTCGCGGTCACCGGCGGCGCGGCGGGAAGCTGGTGGCACGACCGTTCCACCGGCTCGGTCCGCCATGTCGCGGCGCCGAGGATCAAGGCGGTCGATACGTTGGCGGCCGGCGATGTGTTTCACGGCGCCTTTGCCGTCGGCCTCGCGGAAGCTATGCCGCCCGAGCAGGCCTTGCGCTTTGCCAGTGCTGCGGCGGCGCTCAAATGCCAGCGCTTCGGCGGCCGGCTCGGCGCCCCGGACCGGGCAGAGACGCTGGCCATGATGGCGGCCCACTGACCCGGCGATTAGAAGCTCTAGACGCGCCTATCCCTTGGCGCCGGGATGCTCGACGACCTGGCGGCCGAAGTCCGGCACATCGATGTCCTGGCCGGCCGCGATGATCGACCGGCGGACCGCGCGCGTGCGCGTGACGCCGAGCGTCGGCAATTTCGTGCTGATCCACTTCCCCGAGGACGGCAAGCATTCGGCGGCGGCGGCGGACGACTATCTCACGGCGCGCGGCTACATATTGCGGCGGGGTTTCCGCTAC
>NZ_RZOI01000601.1:0-3832 GCF_004022645.1 Mesorhizobium sp. M4A.F.Ca.ET.020.02.1.1
GATCGGCGGCGTCATCGCGCTGGCCGCAGCCGGCGGCCTGCAGTTCGCCGGCCTCATCGGCGCGCCGGGGTCGGGCGGCGTCTCGCTCGACGGCGTCAATGGCGAGATCGCCGCGCTGAAGAGCGAGATCGCGGGCTTGAAGCAAGCGGGCGGCAATGGCGATGCCGCCAAGGTCGACGGGCTGTCGTCGGCGCTGGATCAGGTCAGGAGCGATGTCGCGGCACTGAAATCGGCGGTCGAGCAAGGCGGCGCCGGTGACGGGGCCGGGGTAGCGGCACTTGGCGACAAGCTCAAGCAGGTCGAGACGGCGATCGCCGACCTGCAGAAGGCCGGCAGTGCGGCGCCGGTCGATCTCGGGCCGCTCGATGAAAAGCTCGCCGGGCTGGACGCATTGGTGAAATCCGCCGGCGAGGCGGCGAAGGCGCAGGACGGCCGGCTGGCGGCGCTGGAGCAGTCGGTGTCGCAGCTCTCCGGCAAGGTCGAGGCGCAGGCCTCGCAGCCCAAAATCGCGATGGCCATCGCGGCGTCGGCGCTGAAGTCGGCGCTCGATCGCGGGGCGCCGTTCGCCGCCGAACTCGAGACTTTCGCGGCGATTGCGCCCGATGCGCCGGAGATCGCGACGCTGCGCGCCTATGCCGAGAAGGGCGTTTCGACCCGTACGGACATCGCCGCCGAGGTCGATGCCGCCGCCAATGCGATGGTCGCCGCCGCCACGCCTGTCGACCAGAATGCAGGCTTCCTGCAGAACCTGATGTCGAGCGCCGAATCGCTGGTCAAGGTCCGGCCGATCGGCGCCGTCGAAGGCAAGGGCGCGCCGGAGACCGTGGCGCGCTTGGAGGTGGCGGTCAACCAGGGCGACTATGCCAAGGCGCTCAGTGAATATGACACGTTGCCGGAGGCAGTGAAGTCGGCCGGCGCCGATTTTGCCGGCAAGCTGAAGGCGCGGCTCGAGGTCGAAAAGCTGATCGATTCGCTGATTGCCGGCGCGATGAAGGCGTGAGGGAGACCAGATGATCCGCATCCTCATCTTCCTCGCCGTCGTCTTTGCGCTCGGGCTCGGCTTCGCCTGGCTGGCCGATCGTCCCGGCGACATGGTGATCACCTTCAACGGCTATCAGTATCAGGTCAGCCTGATGGTGGCGGCGGTGGCGGTGGTCGCGGTCGTCGCCGCGGTGATGATCCTGTGGTGGCTGGTGAAGTCGCTATGGAACAGCCCTTACACCATCTCGCGCTATTTCCGGGTGCGCCGCCGCGACCGCGGCTACCAGGCGCTGTCGACCGGCATGATCGCCGCCGGCGCCGGCGATGGCGCGCTGGCCCGCAAGAAGACCAAGGAAGCGGCCAAGCTGATCCGCTCCGACCAGGAGCCGCTGATCCATCTCCTGGAGGCGCAGGCCTCGCTGCTGGAAGGTGATCACGAAGGCGCGCGCGAAAAATTCGAGGCGATGCTCGACGATCCCGAGATGCGGCTGCTCGGCCTGCGCGGCCTCTATCTGGAAGCCGAGCGCCTCGGCGACCGCAACGCCGCCAGGCACTATGCCGGGCGCGCCGCGGCCGTGGCGCCGCAGCTTGCGTGGGCCGCCGAATCGACGCTGGAGGAGCTGACCGGGCGCGGCGACTGGGACGGCGCGCTGAAGCTGGTCGAGGCGCAGAAGTCGACACGGCAGATCGAACGCGATGCCGCCAACCGGCGCCGGGCCGTGCTGCTCACCGCCAAGGCTGAGGCGCTGATCGACAGCGACGCCAATGCGGCGAGGACCGCGGCGCTCGAAGCCAACAGACTGGTGCCGGAATTCGCACCGGCGGCGGTCGCCGCCGCCAAGCTGCTGTTCCGGCAGAACGATGTGCGCAAGGGCTCCAGGATCCTCGAAACGGCGTGGCGGGCCGAGCCGCACCCGGAAATCGCCGAGCTCTATACTCATGCCCGTCCTGGCGATGCCGTCGGCGACCGGCTGAACCGGGCGAAGAAGCTGCAGGACCTGAAGAAGAACCATGCGGAGTCGTCGATGGCCGTCGCCCGCGCGGCGCTCGACGCGCAGGACTTCGCCACCGCCCGGCGCGAGGCGGATGCGGCGATCCGCATGGACCGGCGCGAAGGCGCCTATCTGCTTTTGGCCGACATCGAGGAGGCCGAGACCGGCGACCAGGGCAAGGTCAGGCAGCTGCTCTCCAAGGCGGTCAGGGCGCCGCGCGATCCTGCCTGGGTCGCCGACGGCGTCATCTCCGAACGCTGGGTGCCGGTGTCGCCGGTCACCGGCAAGCTCGACGCCTTCGAATGGCGGGCGCCGATGGAGCGTCTCGGCCATCTCATCGACAGCCATGACGAGGCTGCGGAGACCGTCGTGCCGGCGATCGCCGTGTCGCCGGAGTCGGCGAAGGAAAAGACGCTTGACGCCGTTTCGGCGGATGGGTCGGCGGCGTCCGATGCGGATCAGGTCAAACCGGTCACCGCCGCCGCCTTTGCCGCCGTGCCTGACGATGCTGAAGGGGTGGAGCCGGCGGAGGAACTGACGAGGCTGCCCGACGACCCCGGCGTCGACCCGGGCGAGGCGGAAAAGGCGCCGCGCCGGTTTCGTTTGTTTTGAGGCCGGGAGCGATCCCGGCGCTATGGGAATGAAGTGATGTTCGAACGCGTCTTGTCCTTCTTGAGGGATCTGCCAGGTGGAGCGGGCGCGCGCGCCAACGCGGACGACCCGCGCGTCGCCGCGTCGGCGCTGCTCTATCACGTGATGAACGCCGACGGCGTGCGCCAGGACGTCGAGTGGGAACGGTTCAAGGCGGTGCTGGCGCAGACCTATTCGATCGGCGGCGAGGAGCTCGATGCGCTGGCGGCCGCCGGCGAGCGCGCCGACAATGAGGCGATCGACCTCTATGCTTTCACCAGCGTGTTGAAACGCCATCTCGACGCCGAGGCGCGCAAGGCTTTCGTCGGCCTGATGTGGGAGATCGTCTATGCCGACGGCGAATTGCACGAGCTGGAGGACAACACCGTGTGGCGCGTCGCCGAGCTGATCGGCGTCGAACGGCGCGACCGCGTCGAGGCGCGCCAAAAGGCGGCGGCCCGGGCGCCGGGGGCACGCGGAACCTCAAGCGATGAATAGTCAGGGCGACGAATAGCCGGGGTCCCGCCTCACGATGCCTCCCAGACCGTGTTCGAGACCAAAGATCCTGATCGTGCTGCATCAGGAGAGTTCGAGCCCCGGCCGCGTCGGCCATATGCTTCTGGAAGAAGGTTTCGATCTCGACATCCGCCGGCCGCCGCTCGGCGATGAATTGCCGGGCACGCTGGACGGCCATGCGGGCGCGGTGGTGTTCGGCGGGCCGATGAGTGCCAATGACGAGGACGATTTCGTCCGCCGCGAGACCAACTGGCTCAACATTCCGCTGAAGGAGAACCGGCCATTGCTCGGCATTTGCCTGGGCGCGCAGATGCTGGTCAACCATCTCGGCGGCAAGGTGGAAGGTCACGGCGAGGGGCTGGTCGAGATCGGCTGGTATCCGCTGAAGGCGACGGAAGCCGGCAGGAAGCTGATGCATTGGCCGGAGATGGTCTACCAGTTCCATCGCGAAGGGTTTTCGCTGCCGAAGGACGCGACGCTCTTGGCGACGGCCGAGACTTATCCTAACCAGGCCTTCCGCTACGGTGACAATGCCTGGGGCATTCAGTTCCACGGCGAGCTGACCCGGGCGATGATGCAGCGCTGGGTGGTGCGCGGCGCGCACCGCTTCGAACTGCCAGGCGCGCAGCCCGGCCGCGACCATCTCGGCGGCCGGCTGATCTGGGACATGCATCTGAAGCGCTGGCTGGGCGAATTCCTGGGGCTGATACTGT
>NZ_RZOI01000602.1:0-3826 GCF_004022645.1 Mesorhizobium sp. M4A.F.Ca.ET.020.02.1.1
GGTTGACCCTGGTACGGCGTCCGCGCCTGCGGGGGCCGGTCTTCCCTCAGGCGACCGCCTTGGCCGCCGCCCGCCCGGCGCTGCGGCCGGAGAAGATGCAGCCGCCGAGAAATGTGCCTTCCAGCGCGGCATAGCCATGCACGCCGCCGCCGCCGAAGCCGGCGGCTTCGCCGACCGCATAGAGGCCGGGGACCGGCTGGCCCCCGGCATCGAGCACGCGGCTGTCCAGATCGGTCTGCAGGCCGCCCAGCGTCTTGCGGGTGAGGATGTTGAGCCGCACCGCGATCAGCGGGCCGTTCGCCGGATCGAGCATCTTGTGCGGCTTGGTGGTGCGGATCAGCTTGTCGCCGATATAGGCGCGGGCGCCGCGCAGTGCCGTGATTTGCATGTCTTTCGAGAACGGATTGTCGAGCTGCCGGTCGCGGGCGCGGATTTCGCGCTCGACCTCGGCGACATCGAGCAGCGGCTCGCCGCCAGCCAGCGCATTCATGCGCTTGACCAGCGTCGAAAGGTCGGCCTCGACGATGAAATCCTCGCCCTTCTCCATGAAGGCTTTGACCGGGCCGGGAATGCCTGACGTCGCGCGGCCCAGCACCTGGCGCCAGCTCTTGCCCGTCAGGTCCGGGTTCTGCTCGGAGCCGGACAGCGCGAACTCCTTCTGGATGATTTTCTTCGTCAGGATGAACCAGGAATAGTCGAAGCCGGTGCGCATAATGTGGCTGAGCGTGCCCAGCGTGTCGAAGCCCGGATAGAGCGGCACCGGCAGGCGCTTGCCGCGCGCGTCGAGCCACAGCGACGACGGGCCGGGCAGGATGCGGATCGCGTGGTCGGTCCAGATCGGCGCCCAGTTCCTGATGCCCTCGACATAGTGCCACATGCGGTCGCGGTTGATGATCGAGCCGCCGGCCGCCTCCGTGATCGCCAGCATGCGGCCATCGACATGGTCGGGCACGCCGGTGATCATCCGCTTGGGCGCGGTACCCAGCCGATGCGGCCAGTTCTTGCGCACCAGCTCGTGATTGGCGCCGATGCCTCCGGAGGCGACGATCACCGCTTGCGCGTGCAGTTCGAAATCGCCGGCGATGTCGCGCGCGCTCTTGCGGCCGCGCTCGACGCTGCTTGGCTCGAGGATGTCGCCGCGCACGCCATCGACGGTCGTGCCCGTTCGCGTCAGCTCATTGACACGATGGCGGAATTTGAACTGGACCAGCCCGCGTTTCTCCGCTTCCCGCACACGCAGGACAAAAGGTTCGAGTACGCCGGGGCCGGTGCCCCAGGTGACGTGGAAGCGCGGCACCGAATTGCCGTGGCCGATGGCATTGCCGCCGCCGCGTTCCGCCCAGCCGACGACGGGAAAGAATTTCAGCCCGCGTTCGATCAGCCAGGAACGCTTTTCGCCGGCGGCAAAGCCGACATAGGCCTCGGCCCATTTGCGCGGCCAGAAATCTTCCGCGCGGTCGAAAGCCGCGGTGCCCATCCAGTCTTCCAGCGCGAGATCGTGCGAATCGCGGATGCGCATGCGCCGCTGCTCCGGCGAATCGACCAGAAACAAACCGCCGAACGACCAGAAGGCCTGGCCGCCCAGCGACTGCTCCGGTTCCTGGTCGACGATGATGATCTTCTTGCCGGCCTCGGCCAGCTCGGCCGCGGCGACGAGGCCGGCCAGCCCCGCGCCGACAATGATCACGTCCGCGTCAGCCATTTCTCCTCCCAGGATTAGCCGGCTTTCTTAATGCAGAGGTCAGACGGCTTCCCAGCCGTCCTTGCCGCCGGCGCGGAAGATGGCATCGATGACCTTCTGGTTGAGCACCGATTCCTCCAGCGTGAAGACGCGCTCCTTGCCGCCCTGCGCCGCCCTGGCGAAGGTCTCGACCTCCAGCCGGTACTGCTGCGTGCCGGGGAAGCGGAACACCTGCGCCTCGGTGTGGTTCTGGTTGTGCAACTCGACCCGATGGTGGTCGTAGAGCCCGGCATTGAACGGCGAGAACACCTCGATGAAACCCTTCTCGCCGTGGAACACCATCACCTGCCGCGCCGCCATCTGCGTCGACAGGTAGAAGGACAGTTCGAAGTCGCCGAAATCGGCGCGGATCGAGGAATAGATGTCGGTGCCGAAGGTCTTGTCGCGCTCGATCGTCGCCTGCACGCGCTGCGGCTCCTTGCCGGTCGAAAAGCGTGTCGACACCGTCGGGTAGACGCCGATGTCGGGCAGCGCGCCGCCGCCGAGGTCGAGCTGGTTGCGCATGTTCTTGGGGTCGACATTGTAATAGGAGAACGCGCCCTGCACATGGCGCAGCCGGCCGATGGCGCCGCTGGCGATGAGGTCGCGCACCTTGATCCATTGCGGGTGGTAGATGACCATGAAGGCCTCGCACACCAGCACTTTCTTCTCATCGCGCAGTTGGATCAGCGGCGCGATGTCCTTGGCGTCGAGCGCCAGCGGCTTCTCGACCAGCACATGTTTTCCCGCTACGATCGCCTTCGCCGTCCATGCGACATGCTGCGAGGTCGGCAGCGGGATGTAGACGCCGTCGATGTCCTTCGACGCGAGCAGTTCCTCATAGGAGCCGAAAGCATGCGGCGCGCCGAAACGGTCGGCGAGCGCCCGGGCTTTCGCCAGATCGCGGCTGGCGATCGCCGACAGGACGCCGTTCTCCGCCTCGACGATCGCCGGCAACAGCTGCTCGCGGCCGATCTTGGCCGTCGACAGAACACCCCATCGGAACATCACGCTTCTCCATGTCGAATTGCATCATGGAGGTGTGCCCCAATTCAGGGGAAAAGCCAATCGCAGACGCGGGTCACAAAGCGTCTTCGTCATCCTCGGGCTTGACCCGAGGATCCATTCCGTGACCTGTGACGTAAGGTGCAACGGTGCAGAATTCTGTAACCGTTGCAACGCCTTAGCATCACGGAATGGATCCCCGGGTCTGCGCGCGTCGCTTCGCTCCTTGCTTCGCCCTGGGATGACGAACCCGAGGGGGGCGAGCTTGGAACTAGCCCCTCTTGCCCGTCAGCGTCATGTCGAAGTTGACGACGTTGGAATAGATCGGCGTGCCGACATCCATGCCGTAGCGCGACCTCAGCACCCTGCCGGTGACGTGGAATTTGATCGTGCCGGCCTTGAGGCTGCTGAGCTCGGCGGTGAATTTTTCCGGAAACGTCTTGCCGCGCGCCGTCAGCCGGCCGGTGACCAAGGCCGTCGTGTCGCCGGTACGGGTCACGCTGGTCGAGCGGAACTGGATTTCCGGGCTGTTGGCGCTGTCGAACACCGCGTCGGAGCGCAGGAAGGCATCGATGCGGTTCTGGCCGGTGCCGACGCTCTCGGGATAGATGGTGAGGTTGACCTGCGAGCGTTCGACATTGGCGTCATCGATGCGGATGCTGCCCTTGAAGCGGGCGAAGGCGCCGTCGAACCCGCCGCCGCCGGCCTTGCCGATGGTGAAACGGATGCTCGATGCGGCCGGGCTGATCGTGTAGCTGCCGGCGGCGTCGCTGAGCGCCACTGCCGCGTAAACAGGCATGGCAAGGCAAGCAGCAACGGCCGCGTATCCGAGGATCCGCGCATGCATGGGGATGGTCCTTTTGCTGAGGCAGCGCATTGCTGCCTTCTCGCCTCACCAACGAATGACGATGCCGTTCTATTCCTCACCTGACGAAGGCGTGATCATGCGCGCAAGCACGCTATCGCGCAGCCAGAAATGGTGGCGCAATGCCGCCAGTATGTGCAGCGCGACAAGCGCGATGCCGGCATAGGCAAGATACCAGTGCGCCGCCGTCCAGAAGCTCTCCGCCGCGTCGGATACGGCCAGCGGCAGGCTGGGCA
>NZ_RZOI01000603.1:0-3810 GCF_004022645.1 Mesorhizobium sp. M4A.F.Ca.ET.020.02.1.1
TCTGGTGGAAGTCGAGCGCCTTGAGGAACGGAATGGCCTTTTGCCCGAAGCCCTTGAACGCGCCGGCCATCAGCCGCCCCTGCCGATACGCTGCAGCCAGGTGTCCTCGTCGATCACCTCGATGCCGAGCGCGGTGGCATCCTTCAGCTTCGAGCCGGCGCCCGGGCCGGCCACGACGAGATCGGTCTTCGCGGAAACCGAGCCCGCGACCTTGGCGCCGAGACGTTCCGCCATCGCCTTTGCCTCGGAGCGCGTCATCTTCTCCAACGAGCCGGTGAACACGACCGTCTTGCCGGAGACTTCGCTGCCGGCCGAGATTTCCACAATGTACGGCTTCGGATGCACCTGCGCGAGCAGTGCCTCCAGCACGTCGTCGTTGCGTTCATTGCCGAAGAAATCGCGCAGCGCGCCGATCACCGTGTCGCCAATGCCGTTGATCGACGGGAAGACGTCGTGCGGATCGTCGGCCGCAGCGGTCTCCTTGCCGACACGGATCAGCTCTTCCATGGTCGAGAAGGTCCTGGCAAGCACAGCGGCCGTCGTCTCGCCGATATGGCGGATGCCGAGAGCGAAGATGAAGCGGTCGAGCTCCGGCTCGCGGCGCGCGTCGATCGCGGCGAACAGCTTGTCGAGGCCTTCATAGTTGCGATCCTCGGCGCTGCGCACATTCTTGCGCGTCTTGCCCGATGCGGCCTCGCGCAGCCTCGCCTGCTCCTCGCGCCGCCCGGCCAGGGCCCTGGTGACGTCGGGGCGGCGGTCTTTGAGCGTGAAGATGTCGGCGGCGGTCTTGATCAGTCCGGCGTTGAAGAACAGGTCGATGTTTTCCGCGCCCAGCCCCTCGATATCCATGGCGCCGCGCGAGACGAAATGGCGCAATCCCTCAACGGCCTGCGCGGCGCAGATCAGCTCGCCGGTGCAGCGCCGGCGTGAATCCTCCTTGCCGGTCTTCTCGTTGATCTCGCGCGTCGCTGGCGAGCCGCAGATCGGGCAGGTATGCGGAAATTCGTAAGGCACGGCATCGGCCGGACGCTTGTCGATGACGACGCTGACGATCTGCGGAATGACGTCCCCTGCCCGCTGGATCACCACCGTATCGCCGATGCGGACATCGATACCGTCGCGGATCGGCAGGCCGTTGCTGTCCAGGCCCTTGATATAGTCCTCGTTGTGTAGCGTGACGTTCTCGACCACGACGCCCCCGACCGTAACGGGCGCCAACCGCGCCACGGGCGCAAGCGTGCCGGTGCGGCCGACCTGGATGTCGATCTTCTGCACGGTGGTCATCGCCTGCTCCGCCGGGAATTTGTGGGCGACGGCCCAGCGCGGCTCGCCGGTGACGAACCCCCACCGGCGCTGCAATTCCAGCTGGTCGACCTTGTAGACGACACCGTCGATGTCGTAGCCGAGCGACGAACGCTGCTCCTCGATCCGATGGTATTGCGCGATCAGCTCCTCGATCGACTTCGCCCGCACCATCAGCGGACTGACCTTGAACCCCCACTCGGCGAATTTCTGCACCGAATCATATTGGGTCGGAGCCGGGTCCGCCGTCGTGTACCCCCAGGCATAGGCGAAGAATTTGAGGTTGCGGCTAGCGGTGACCGACGGATCCTTCTGGCGCAGCGACCCGGCGGCCGTGTTGCGCGGATTGACGTAGTCCTGGCCGCCGGCAGCCGCTGAGCGTTCCTTCAGCGCCTCGAACTCCGCATAGGTCATGTAGACCTCGCCGCGTATCTCGATGCTGTCGGGCCAGCCCGACCCTCTCAGGGTCTTCGGGATATCCGCGATCGTCTTGAGATTGGCGGTGATGTCCTCGCCGACGGCGCCGTCGCCGCGCGTTGCACCCTGCACGAACACGCCGCGTTCGTAGCGCAGTGAGGCCGACAGCCCGTCGATTTTCGGCTCGGCGGTGAAGGCGATGTCCAGGTCCTTGTCGCGGTCGAAGAACCGCCGGCCGCGCTCGATGAAGTCGGCGACGTCCTCATCGGTATAGGCCTTGGCGAGGCTGAGCATCGGCACCGCATGGCGTATCTTGGCAAAGCCTTCCGCCGGCGGCGCGCCGACCCGACGCGACGGCGAATCTTCGCGCACCAAATCGGGGAAGCGATCTTCGATCGCGAGGTTGCGGCGCGCCAGCGCGTCATATTCGGCGTCCGAGATCGTCGGCGCATCTTCGGTGTGATAGCGCCGGTCATGCTCGGCGATCTCCGCCGCCAGCCGCTTCAGTTCGTGTGCGGCCTCGCTTTCGCTCAGCGAATCGACTGGTTTTTCCGACATGCTTGGCAGTCCCCGAGTTGTGCGCGCCACTATAAATCAGGATTCGCCGACCGGGAGTCGGCTTGCGAATAAATCATTCCTGAACAGCAGGATGCAGCCATATCCTGACTCAGATTCCAAGCACGGAGAATCAAGCACCCAGGATGTGTTGAGATTCAGGTCAGGCCGAGTCGAGAAGGGTGGCTTCCGAGAACCGGAGCGGAGCGTACTTTTGGGTACGTGAGCACCGGAAGCGCAGGAAGCCGCCGTTCGCAGGCCGGCCTCACCTGAATATCAACGCAGCCTAGGCTGCCGCCGTGTTCTCGCGCAGCAGACGCTCCGCCGCCGCGCGCGCCTCGTCGGTGATGGTGGCGCCGGCCAGCATGCGCGCAATCTCCTCCTGGCGCGCCGGCCGGTCCATCTCGGCAACGCCGGTGGCGACCTTGTCGGTGCCGCCGGATTTGGAGATCAGGAAATGCGTCGCCGCGCGCGCCGCCACTTGCGGCGCGTGGGTGACGGACAGCACCTGCACGCGCTTCGACAACCTGGCCAGCCGCTGGCCGATGGCATCCGCCACGGCGCCGCCGACCCCGGTGTCGATTTCGTCGAAGACCAGCGTCGGCGCCGAGCCGCGGTCGGCCAGCGCCACCTTCAGCGCCAGGAGGAAGCGCGACAGTTCGCCGCCGGAAGCGACCTTCATCATCGGCCCGGGCCTGGTGCCCGGATTGGTGCGCACCCAGAACTCGACCTGGTCGATGCCTTCTTCCATCCGGCTCGAGGCATCGCTCGCCAGCTCGACGATGAACTCAGCGCGTTCGAGCTTGAGCGCCGGCAATTCGGCCATCACCGCCCTGGTCAGGCCGACGGCGGCGGCATGGCGAAGCGAGGACAGTTGCGCGGCTGAGATGTCGTAGGCTTCGCGCGCCGCTGCCGCCTGCTTCTCCAGGCCGTGCAGGCGGTCCTCGCCGGCGTCGAGATCGGCGAGGTCGGCGGCCATCGTGTCACGCAACTGCGCTAGATCGTCGACCGCGACGCTGTGCTTGCGCGAGGCGGCGCGCAGCGAAAACAGCCGTTCTTCCGCCTTCTCCAGCCGTTGCGGATCATATTCGGTGGCGCGCAGCGCCGCCTCGACGCCCGACTGCGCCGCATCGAGCGACAGCATCGCCTCGTCGAGCGACTTCACCACGTCGTCGAGCAGGCCCGGCGCCTCTCCCGCCTTGCGCTGCAGGCGCCTGAGCAGGCTGGCCAGCTGCGGCAGCGGCGAGGACGGTCCCGAAAGCACGTCCTGCGCGTCGTGGATTTCCGAGGCTATCTTTTCCGCCCGCATCATCGTGGCGCGCAGTTCGGCAAGCTCGCTCTCCTCGCCCGGCTGCGGATCGAGCTTCGCCAGTTCGGCGACGGAGGCGCGCAGATAGTCGGCTTCGCGCGCCGCGGCCTCGACCTTGGCGCGATGCTTGGCAAGGTCCTGCTCGCAGCCGCGCCAGTAGCGCCAGGCTTCGCCCGTCGCGCGCGCGGCGCCGAGATGGCCGCCGAAACTGTCCAGCAATTCGCGAT
>NZ_RZOI01000604.1:0-3806 GCF_004022645.1 Mesorhizobium sp. M4A.F.Ca.ET.020.02.1.1
ACCGAGCGCAGATGGTCGAGATTGACGATGTGCTCGCGCCAGAGGTGGTCCAGGGCCTGCAGCACCACCGAGCGTTCGACATAGCTCATCACGTCGGGGCCGAAACGCTCGGCGCGTTCCTTGGCTGCGGCCTCCGCGGCTGCGGTGATGCGCTCGCGGATGTCGTCCTCGGCGATGCCTTCTTCCTTGGCCCACTCCTCGACCGGCAGGTCGAGGTTGAGGAATTCGGCCACCTCGGCCTTGAGCCCGGCGACATTCCACTGCTCGGCATAGGCATTTTCGGGAATGTTCTTGGCGACGATCTCTTCGATGACGCCGTCGCGCATCTCGGCGACCGTCTCCGACAGGCCTTCGCCGTCCATAAGCTCGATGCGCTGCTCGAACACCACCTTGCGCTGGTCATTGGAGACGTCGTCATACTTCAACAGGTTCTTGCGGATGTCGAAGTTGCGCGCCTCGACCTTCTTCTGCGCCTTTTCCAGCGCCTTGTTGATCCAGGGATGGATGATCGCCTCGTCTTCCTTGAGGCCGAGCTTCTGCAGCATGCCGTCCATGCGCTCGGATCCGAAGATGCGCATCAGGTCGTCCTGCAGCGACAGGAAGAACTTCGAGCGGCCGGGGTCGCCCTGGCGGCCGGAGCGGCCGCGCAGCTGATTGTCGATGCGGCGCGATTCATGGCGCTCGGTGGCGAGCACGTAGAGACCGCCGGCGGCGAGCGCCTTTTCCTTCAGGCGGGCGACGTCGTCGCGGATTGCCTTTTCCTTGGCTTCGCGCTCCGGACCTTCCGGCAGGTCACCGAGTTCTTCGGCGATGCGCATCTCGGCGTTGCCGCCGAGCTGGATGTCGGTGCCGCGGCCGGCCATGTTGGTAGCGATGGTGATGGCGCCCGGCTTGCCGGCCTGGGCGACAATGGCGGCCTCGCGCTCGTGGTGGCGGGCATTCAGCACTTCGAAATGCTTGAAGCCGTCCTTGCGCAGGCGCTCGGCCAGTTGCTCGGATTTCTCGATCGAAGTGGTGCCGACCAGGATCGGCTGGCCCTTGTCGCGCGCGTCCTTGATCTCCCTGACGATCGCCTTGTACTTCTCGTCGACGGTCCGGTAGACCTCGTCGTCCTCATCCTTGCGCACGACCGGCAGGTTGGTCGGGATCTCGGTGACCTCGAGATTGTAGATGTTGGCGAACTCCTCGGCCTCGGTCAGCGCCGTGCCGGTCATGCCGGCGAGCTTGTCGTAGAGGCGGAAATAATTCTGGAAGGTGACGGAGGCCAGCGTCTGGTTCTCAGGCTGGATCGCCACGTGCTCCTTGGCCTCGAGCGCCTGGTGCAGGCCTTCCGAATAGCGGCGGCCGGGCATCATGCGGCCGGTGAATTCGTCGATGATGACGATCTCGCCGTTGCGAACGATATAGTCCTTGTCGCGCTGGAACAGCCGATGCGCCTTGAGCGCATTGTTGACATGGTGGACGATGGCGACGTTCTCGACGTCGTAAAGCGACTCGCCCTTCAGAAGGCCTGCGTCGCGCAGCATGTTCTCGAGCTTCTCGGTGCCTTCCTCGGTGAAGATCGAGGTCTTCTGCTTCTCGTCGATCTCGTAGTCGGCCGGGTCGAGCTTGAGCATGAAGGCGTCGATGGTGTTGTACATCTCCGAACGGTCCTCGAGCGGACCGGAGATGATCAGCGGCGTGCGCGCCTCGTCGACCAGGATGGAATCGACTTCGTCGACAATGGCGTAGCTGTGACCGCGCTGCACCATCTGCGCGCGCTCATATTTCATGTTGTCGCGCAGATAGTCGAAGCCGAGCTCGTTGTTGGTGGCGTAGGTGACGTCGGCGGCGTAGGCGGTGCGACGCTCCTCGTCGGAGAGGCCGTGGACGATGACGCCGACGGTGAGGCCGAGGAACTTGTAGATGCGACCCATCCATTCGGAGTCGCGGGTGGCGAGGTAGTCGTTGACGGTGACGACGTGGACGCCCTTGCCGGCGAGCGCATTGAGATAGACGGGCAGCGTGCCGACCAGGGTCTTGCCTTCACCGGTGCGCATCTCGGCGATGCCGCCATTGTGCAGCACCATGCCGCCGATCAGCTGCACGTCGAAGGGACGCAGGCCGAGCACGCGGCGCGCGGCCTCGCGCACGGTGGCGAAGGCCGGGATCAGGAGATCATCGAGCGAGGCGCCGTTGGCGATATCCTGGCGGAACTTTTCCGTGCGGCCGCGCAGCTCGGCGTCGGAAAGCGCCCGCATCTCGTTTTCCATTGCGTTGATGGCCTCGACCCGCGGCCGGGTCGCCTTCACCCGGCGATCGTTGGAGGAGCCGAAAACCTTACGGGCGAGACCGCCGAGACTGACCATCCAATGGCCCTTTCGATAGCATTCTTATTCGTTGCGACAGGCACCGGGCGGCCCCATCAAATCCGCGTGAAACGCGGACAAACGCAAAAAGCGCCCGGAAAACGGTTCTGGACGCAAAGTCGTTGGACAGATAAGAGGGGGCTCAAACGATGTCAACGCCGCGCTGGTCCTGCGGACCGCGCCAAATTCCGCCACGATCTGGCCGATCTGAAGCCATTCAGCCCAAGCAATCCCCACCGGAGTTAATCTTGATGACCTTATTGTTCCGCCGCGCGTCGCTCGCCAGCCTTGGCCTGGCATTCGGACTGTCGGCTCTTTCGCTGTCGCCGGTGATGGCGCAGGAAGCCGCCCCGGCCCAGCCGGCTGCCCCGGCCGCAGCCGCCAAGCCGGTCGATCCGAACACCGTGGTCGCGACGATCAACGGCCAGCCGCTGACCGAGGCGGACCTTGGGCTTGCGGAAGGCGAGCTGTCGCAGCAGTTCCAGCAGCTGCCGCCGGAACAGCGCCGCGCTGCCGCCCTTTCGGCGGCCATAGAGATCCGTGTCATGGCCGCCCAGGCGGTCGCCACCGGCCTCGACAAGGATGCCGACTTCCAACGCCGCATGGCCTTCCTGCAGCAGCGGGCGCTGCATGGCGAGATGGTCGAGAAGGGCGTCGTCGCCAAGGTGACCGACGCCGAGATTCGCGCCCGCTACGACCAGGAGATCGCCAACACACCACCGGTCAACGAGGTGCATGCCCGTCACATCCTCGTGAAGACCAAGGAAGAGGCCGAGGCGATCATCAAGCAGCTCGACGGCGGCGCCGACTTCCAGAAGCTTGCCAACGAGCACACCAGCGATCCGAGCGGCAAGTCCAATGGCGGCGATCTCGGCTGGTTCGGACCGGGACAGATGGTGCCGGAGTTCGACAAGGCAGCGTTCGCGCTCGAAGTGGGCAAATACACCAAGGAGCCGGTGCAGTCGCAGTTCGGCTGGCACGTCATCAAGCTCGAGGACAAGCGGGCCAAGCAGCCGCCTGCCTTCGAGGAGGTCAAGGATCAGGCCAAGCAGGCGGTCATCCGCGACAAGTATTTCGCGCTGGTGAAGCAACTGCGCGCCGACGCCAAGGTCGAGATTCCCGACGCCAACCTGAAGAAGGCGGTCGAGACGATCGAAAGCGGCAAGTAAGCCGGCGAGATGGAAGTCATGAAAAGGGCGCCGACCGGCGCCCTTTTTTGTTTCACGCAGAGCGTTTCACCTTTTCCTGGAAACGCTGAACCGCTCTATCTCTTTGTTTTGACGCAATTCCGGACGGAACGCCGCTTCGCACTTTTCCTGGAATTGCCGCGGCAGACAGCCATAGCCAGCCGTCAACGAGTGCTGGAAATGCCCGAAATCAGATAGTGGACGGCGGCGCGCAATCTGGCCTCGTCCTCGTCGAGACGGTTGGTCAACAGATGCCGCCAGGCATAGGAGG
>NZ_RZOI01000605.1:0-3792 GCF_004022645.1 Mesorhizobium sp. M4A.F.Ca.ET.020.02.1.1
CTGCACGGCATGGGCGACCGCCACATGCGCGACCAGGATCAAGGCGGCGGCAGCCGCCCACAGGCCGGTCTCGCTCGCGCCGAACCGCGGCTGACCGACCCCGGACAAGGCGGCCGTCGCGCCCGTCATGGTGCCGTGCCGCCGCTCGGGGCTGTCGGCTGGCCTCCAGATGGCTGGCTTCCGCCTGGCTCTGGCGCATCGGCCGAAGGCAGCGTCTCCAGGCCGACCAGCGCGATCTTGAGATAGCCGGCGGCACGCAGCAGGTTCATCACCTCCATCAGCTCGCCATAGCCAACCGACTTGTCGGCGCGCAGGAAGATGCGCGTCTGCTTGTCGCCCTTGGTGCGACCGTCGAGCATGGCGGCGAACATGGCGCGCGGCACGCTGTCATTGCCGACGGCGAGCGTAAGATCGCCTTTCAGCGTCAGGAACAGCGGCGTCTCGGGGCGCGGCGCCGGCGTCGCCGTCGAGCCCGGCAGGTCGACATTGACATCGACGGTGGCGAGCGGTGCCGCGACCATGAAGATGATCAAAAGCACCAGGATGACGTCGATGAACGGGGTGACGTTGATCTCGTGGCTTTCCTCGAGATCGTCGCCGGCCGTTTCGCGAATCCGCGCCGCCATGACCGCTCACTCCGCCGCGATGGCGCCTGCCGGCGGCACGGTGCGGAAATCGAGGTCGCGGCTGACCAGCCGTTCGACGCCAGCGGCGGCATCGGCGAGGATCTGCCTGTAGCCGGCTATGGAGCGGGCAAAGCCGTTGTAGATGACCACCGCCGGGATCGCCGCCACCAGGCCCATGGCGGTGGCGAGCAGCGCTTCGGCGATGCCGGGCGCCACGACCGCCAGATTGGTGGTCTGCGCCTGCGAGATGCCGATGAAGGCGTTCATGATGCCCCACACCGTGCCGAACAGGCCGACGAAAGGCGCGGTCGAGCCGATGGTCGCGAGCAGGCCGGTGCCGCGCGACATGCGCCGCGCCGCAGCTGCCTCGATGCGCGACAGCCGCGAGGTAACGCGCTCCTTCAGGCCATCGCCGGTGACGTGGTCGAGCGCGCCGGCAGAAAGCGCGGCCTCTTCCTCTGCGGCGCGCACCAGAAGCGCGCCGGGGCCATTGTTGTGGCCGAGCGCGCGCCCGGCCTGCATCAGCGTCGCGGCATTGCCGATCGCCTGCGCGGCGCGGCGCGCCCTGAGCTTGCCGGCGAGGATCTCCAGCGACTTGGCCAGCCAGATCGTCCAGGTGACCAGCGAGGCGAAGGCGAGGCCGATCATCACCGCCTTGACGATGATGTCGGCGGCTATGAACATGCCCCAGGGCGACAAATCGTGCGGCAGCGTCAGCGCAATCGCCGTCGACGGTGCCGGAGCCGGCCTAACGCCCGGTTGCGGTGCAGCGGGAGCAGCAATGGCCGGAGCGGTTGTGGCGGGTGCGGCCGGCACTTGGGTTGCAGGAGCTTGCGCCACCGGCGCTTGTGCGGCCGGAGCTGGCGTCGCCGGTTGCTCCTGTGCGGCGACAGCGCCGGCCGCCAGGATCAACGATGCGGCCAGCGCCGCGAAAAGGCCATGTCTGGACACGCTTCGTCCTCGCTTCATCATTGCACGTAACCGATGGGCTGGCCGGTGACGGGGTGCGAAAACACCCCCATCTCGACGCCAAAAATGCCCTTGAGCATGTCGCCCCGCATGATCTCGGCGGGCGTGCCGCGCGTCAGCAGCCTGCCTTCCTTCAGCGCGATCAGTTCGTCGCAATAACGCGCTGCCATGTTGGGATCGTGCAGCACGACGACGACGCAAAGGTCGCGCTTGCGGCTGAGTTCCCTGACCAGGTCGAGCACCTCGACCTGGTGGGCGATGTCGAGCGCCGAGATCGGCTCGTCGAGCAGCATGACGCCGGCATTCTGCGCCACCAGCATGGCAAGCCAGGCCCGCTGCCGCTCGCCGCCGGAAAGCTCGTCGACCAGACGGTCGGCGAAGCCGGCCATGTCGGTCAGCGCCAGCGCCTCCTCGATATGCCGCCTGTCCTCATGGCCGAAACGGCCGAGCGCGCCATGCCAGGGATAGCGCCCGAGCGCCGCCAGTTCCCGCACGGTAAGCCCGGTCGCCGCCGGCGTCGTCTGCGGCAGATAGGCCAATGCCCGCGCCAGCTCGCGCGCGCTCCAGCCGGCCAGCGGCCGCTCGGCGAAGCTGATCGCGCCCTCGCTTGCCGGCTGCTGGCGCGCCAGAAGCTTGATCAGCGTCGACTTGCCGGAGCCGTTGTGGCCGATCAGACCGTAGACGCGCGCGCGTTCGAGCTCGAGCGAGACCGGTCCGAGCAGAGTCCGCTCGCCGACGGCGAAACGCACCGCTTCGACACGGAAGGCAGTCTGAACTCCAGCCACGCTCTGGCCTTTCTGCAACTCGGGCTTGCGCATTCCTCGGCAAGCGGTTTCCAGCTGCCATCGACGGTTGACTATGAAACATGAGTTTACTAGTCAACTATGGAGATGACTATTTGATTCAACAAAATTGTCATGAGGCCCCGGCGCACGGCCGAATTGCGCCTTGCTGCCAATGTGGCGCCTCTGCGGAGGGCCATGCCCTGCCTATGGACTGCGACACCATCTCCGGCCACGATGGCTCCCTGCGTGAGGCAAGCGGCCGATGATCAAGGCGATCCCGTTCGATTTCCCCTATGACGGCTCGAGCCGCAACACACCGCGCTGCTGGTCATCGACCTGCAGGAGGACTTCCTGTCGCCGACCGGCTATTTCGCCAGAAAGGGATACGACCCTTCGCCGCTCAGGGCGATCCTGCCGGCGGTGAACCGGCTGATCGTGGCAGCCCGCGCCGCCGGCCTGACCATCGTGCACACAAGGCAAGGCTACCGCGCCGACATGGCCGACATGACGCCTTACGAGAAATGGCGCCGCCAACGGGCACGGCTCGACGGCACCGGCATCCTGCTGCGCTCCAGCCCGGGCTTCCAGATCGTCGCCGATATCGAGGTGGCGGCGCAGGATATCGTCGTCGACAAGACGTGCAACGGCGCCTTCACCTATACCGACCTGGAGCTGGTCCTGCGCGCACGCGGCATCACGCATCTCCTGTTCACGGGATGCACGACCGACGTCTGCGTCCACACCACGCTGCGTGAGGCCTGCGACCGCAACTTCCAGTGCCTGACGATTGCGGACGCCTGCGCCAGCGGCGACAGACAGGCGCATGAGGCCGCGCTTCACATGGTGACGGTCGAGGACGGCGTCTTCGGCGCGCTGGCGGATTCGGACGCCGTCATCGAATCGCTGGCGCGGCTTGCCGGCAGGCCGCGCTGACGACCCGGTCAGGCCCGGGCGCGGGATCCCGATGGCAGGCGCGGCACCAATGCGCCGGATTGCGTCACGCCGCTCTCGAGACGCGCCAGTGAATTGGCGATAAGCGTGACAGTCTCGCGACCCGCCGTCGCGATCTCGCGCGGCCTGTCGATGCCGGCGATCATGAATTCATGGATGCCGAGCCCCGCATAGGGCAACAGCGACAACGCGATCTCGGCCGGCGACCCGGAAACCTCAACCGCCTTGTGATCGGCGACGCCTTCATCTTTTTGCGATCGCATGCGCACGGGCAGCGCGAAGCGCAGTTTGCCGGCCCTTCCATGCTCGGCGGCGGCGGCGCGCACGCGCTCGATCAACTGGCTGACCTCGTCGGGCGAACCGGCGGACAGTTCGAAGACATCCGCGTGCCGGCCGGCTACCCTGAGCGCCGTTCCCGACTGGCCGCCAAGCCGGATCGTCACGTCGGCGCCGTGCGGGCC
>NZ_RZOI01000606.1:0-3790 GCF_004022645.1 Mesorhizobium sp. M4A.F.Ca.ET.020.02.1.1
CACCAGCACTGCCGCCAGCGCCAGCAGCGCCGTGGCCTTGCCGCTCATCGGCGTCCAGCCGCCCATCGGCGCAAGCAGCGCAGCGCCCAGCACTGTCATGGCCAGTGCCGTGGCGGTCGACACCAACAGCGTCGGGATCGCCTGCGGGATGCGCCTTGTGGCGAGATCGCGCACCGCGCAGCAGGCGACGCTCGTCAGCGCCAGCAGCGAATAGACGCTGAAGCCTTCGAAGCCCGGCCGCACGATGACCAGCACGCCGGCAAAACCGACCGCTATCGCCAGCCAGCGCCGCCAGCCGACGCCTTCGTTGAAGAACAGCGCCGCGCCCATCGTAACCGCCAGCGGCAGCGCCTGCAGCACAGCCGAGACATTGGCGATCGGCAGATGCGCCAGCGCGACCAGGAACGAGACCGTTGCGCCGGCTTCGCCGGCCACGCGCATCGCCACCATCGGCTGCAGCATCGAGCGCGGTGCGGCCAGCGCGCCGCGCTGCCAGGCAAGCAGGCCGACGAACAGCGAGGCGAAGGCCCCCCGGATCAGCATGACCTGCGCCATGTTCATCGATTCGGAGGAGAATTTGGTGATCGCGTCGTTGAGGGTAAAGCCGACCATGGCCACCATCATGAATAGCGCGCCGCGCAGATTTGGCGAAAGGGGCAAAGGCGTCACCGGTTGTGCTTTGGATCAGCCTCTATCAGCGAGCCGCAAAACAGCAACGTCAAAGCACTGGGCCACAGCCTTTCGCCGTGGCCCGCAAAGTTCCGCGCGAAGGCGAAAGGACTTACTTCGGCGTCAGCACTTCGGTGCCGCTTCCTTCCTTGCCGGCGATGGTCCAGAGGCCGTGCAGCGAGCCGTCTCCCTCGACCTTATAGACGACGAGGCCGATCTCTTTGCCCATCACATAGCCGGCGGAGAAAGCATTGTCGTTGCGCATGCAGATGCCGTCGGACGACGAACCGCCGGTTTCCCAATGGATGGTGCAGGTCGTCTCGCTGGTCAGCGTGATAGTCGCTTCGCCGCCATAGGCGGAGCCGTCGAAATTGGTGCCTGCGACCGTATAGTTGCCGCCGATCGACTGCGCCGCCGCCGGTGCCGCCGCAAAGCCGAGCATTGCAAGAGCAAGAATGAATTTGCGCATGTTGCATTCCCCCTGTGAGTGAAAAAATCACGTCCACTGGAAGGCTAGGCTGGAACATCGAGTCGGTAAATCGGCCGCCCTTTGGCGGGCGAGGATTATTTCGCGGTGTGGCGCAAAATGCTCACGGCCCCTTGAGGCTTCCGGCAATGACGCCAACAAGCGGATCGTATTTCGAATTCAGAGCTTGCGGATACTCGATCCAGACCGTGCGGATGACGCCGTCCTTTCCGAACAGGCGCCGCTCGTAGAAGATCTTGCCGTCCTTGATGCCGGACAGCACCGCCCAGTCCTTGCCGGCCTTGCTGTAGGTGATCTTGTAGCCTGGCTCGGCGCTGGCCTTCTCGGCGGAGACAAAGCCTTTCGGCGTGTCGTCATCGACGTTGAGGATGCCAGAGCAGATCAGGCTGGCTCCGTCGGGCGCGCTCCATTGCTGCCCGTCGCCATTCTCCGGCTCGGGCTCGCGAATGCTGAAGATCTCGTCCGGAAAGGTGCAGACGGTGCCAAAGCGCTGATTGGTGTAGGTGAACGGCGCGGCGCTGGCTGCCGCTGCGATGCTCAACGCCGCGATGGCCAGGGTCGGGAAAAGGTGCTTCAAGCCAGTCTCCAGCCAATGACGGAGGCGATCCTTGCCTCAAATGGCGGAAAAGGTCAGCCGCCGGTGACGCTCATATGCCGGGACACCGCCGGCCGGCTGGTGCGGCGGTCGATGATGAAGTCATGGCCCTTGGGCTTGCGCCCGATCGCCTCGTCGATTGCCGCGGAGACCAGTTCGTTGCCTTCGGACGCACGCAACGGCGCGCGCAAGTCGGCGGCGTCTTCCTGACCGAGGCACATATAGAGGGTGCCGGTGCAGGTCAGCCTGACGCGGTTGCAGCTTTCGCAGAAATTATGCGTCATCGGCGTGATGAAGCCGAGCCTGCCGCCGGTCTCGGCGACATGGACGTAACGGGCCGGGCCGCCGGTCTTGTAGGGGATGTCGCTCAGCGTGAACTGGCGCTCGAGCTGGGCCCTGAGCAGCGACAGCGGCAGGTACTGGTCGGTGCGGTCGGCGTCGATCTCGCCCATCGGCATGGTTTCGATGACGGTGAGGTCCATGCCGCGGCCGTGCGCCCAGCGCATCATCTCGGGCAGCTCCGCGTCGTTGAAGTCTTTCAGCGCCACCGCGTTGAGCTTGACCTTCAGCCCCGCCGCCTGGGCGGCGTCGATGCCTTCCATGACCTTGCCGAGATGGCCCCAGCGGGTGATCTGATGGAACTTGTCGGCGTCGAGCGTGTCCAGCGAGACGTTGATGCGCTCGACCCCGCAATCGGCAAGCTCCGCGGCGAAGCGCGACAGCTGCGAGCCGTTGGTGGTCAGCGTCAGCTCTTCCAGCGCGCCGCTCTTCAGATGCCGCGACAGCTGGCGCACGAGGTGCATGATGTTCTTGCGCACCAGCGGCTCGCCGCCGGTGAGGCGAAATTTCCGCACGCCCTTTTCGATGAAGACGGTGCAGAGCCGGTCGAGCTCTTCAAGCGACAGGAGATCCTTCTTGGGCAGGAAGGTCATGTCCTCGGCCATGCAATAGGTGCAGCGGAAATCGCAGCGGTCGGTGACCGACACGCGCAGGTAGCTGATCGTTCGACCGAAAGGATCGATCATGTCCATGCTTTTGCGTTTCCCGTGGCCGCGAACGGCGTCGTTATATACCGCTATGTGATACGATACGGCCTTTCATTCAAGATAGTCGGTCTTGATCTTTGGTAACATTCCCCGACCGACATCGCGTGTCGGCCGCCCTGCAATGGCCTTTTCGCCTGAGGCGAAGCAGCGTAGGGAAGGGTGGAAATGACGCAGGAACGATCCGCATGACAGCGCCGAAGGAACTCCGGGTCTCGAAGGACCGCAAGCTGCTTACCGTCACCTTTGCGGACCACCAGCCGTTCGAATTGCCGGCCGAGCTGCTGCGCGTGCTGTCGCCCTCGGCGGAAGTGCAGGGCCATTCGCCGGAGCAGCGCGTGACCGTGCCCGGCAAGCGCAATGTCGCCATCCTCAAGATAGAGCCGGTCGGCAACTATGCGGTGCGCATCACCTTCGACGATTTCCACGACACTGGGATATTCACGTGGAACTACCTGCACACGCTGGGTCACGAGAAGGAGGCGCGCTGGAGCGCCTATCTCGCCGAGCTGGCGGAGAAGGGGCTCGGCCGCGACCGTTAGGCCGTGTCATCCGCACTGTCGTCAAGGCGTCATGGATGTGGAGTAGCGCCGGCAAAGGTTTGGAGACAAAAAGATGTCGGTCATCACAACGGTCGAACAGCTCGAAGCGCTCTATGGGGCTCCAGGCGAAGCCTCGATCGTCAAGGAACTCGACCACATCATCCCCGAATACGCCGCCTTCATCGAGGCCTCGCCCTTCGCGGCACTGGCGACCGCCGGGCCGGAGGGGCTCGACTGCTCGCCGCGCGGCGATCTCGCCGGCTTCGTGCGCATCCACGACCAACAGACGCTGATGATGCCTGACCGCCGCGGCAACAACCGCGCCGATTCGCTGAAGAACATCATCCGCGACCCTCGCGTCGGCCTCTTGTTCCTGGTGCCCGGATCGGGCACCACGCTGCGCGTCAATGGCAGGGCTCACATCACCACCGACGCCGGGCTCTGCGCCTCCTTC
>NZ_RZOI01000607.1:0-3775 GCF_004022645.1 Mesorhizobium sp. M4A.F.Ca.ET.020.02.1.1
GGCTGCGGCCATAGGCGGCGGTCACGTTCTTCACCGACAGCACCGGCGTCGTGCCGGGCTGTTGCTCCTGGTGCGCGATCTCGTGCACCGACACCAGCGCGTTGGTGTATTCCTGGCGCGGTTCCTTGATGATCTGGCGGGTGCCGCCCCATTCGACCAGCCGGCCGTGGCGCAGCACCATGATCTCGTCCGACACCTGGGCGACGACGGCAAGGTCATGGGTGATGTAGAGCGCCGCGACATGGGTGTCGCGGATGGCGTCCTTGATCGCCGCCAGCACGTCGATCTGCGTCGTCACGTCGAGGGCGGTGGTCGGCTCGTCGAAGACGATCAGGTCCGGCTCGGAGCACAGCGCCATCGCCGTCATGACGCGCTGCAGCTGGCCACCGGAGACCTGGTGGGGAAAGCGTTCGCCAATGGTTTCCGGGTTGGGCAGGCTGAGCTTCTTGAACAGCGCGACGGCGCGCTTCTCTGCCTCGGCCCGCGTTGCCGTGCCGTGCAGAAGGGCGGCTTCGACTACCTGGTCCATCAGCCGGTGCGCCGGATTGAAGGCGGCGGCAGCCGACTGCGCGACGTAGCAGACCTCGCGGCCGCGCAACCTGCGGAAGCCTTCCTTGCCGCCCTTCAGGATATCACGACCGTTGAGGATGACCTCGCCGCCGGTGATGCGCACGCCGCCGCGGCCATAGCCCATCGACGACAGGCCGATGGTCGACTTGCCGGCGCCGGACTCGCCGATCAGGCCGAGCACCTTGCCTTTCTCCAGCGTCAGCGATACGTCGTGCACCAGGGTAATGGTCTTAGGCTGCTCGCCGGGCGGATAGACGGTCGCTTCGATGCGCAGGTTGCGGATGTCGAGCAGCAGGCCAGACTTTGCTTTGGTGTCAGCCATCAGCCGCGCCCTCCCTTCAGGCTTGCCGTGCGGTTGAGCACCCAGTCGGCGACAAGGTTGACCGAGATGGCAAGCGCCGCGATCGCCGCTGCCGGGATCAGCGCCGCCGCGATGCCGAAGACGATGCCGTCCTTGTTTTCCTTCACCATGCCGCCCCAGTCGGCATCCGGCGGCTGGACGCCGAGACCGAGGAAGGAGAGCGTCGACAGGAACAGCACCGCATAGATGAAACGCAGGCCGAGTTCCGAGACCAGCGGCGACAGCGCATTGGGCAGGATCTCGCGAAAGATGATCCAGCCGCTGCCTTCGCCGCGTAATTTGGCGGCCTCGACATAGTCCATGACGTTGATGTCGACGGCGACGGCGCGCGACAGGCGATAGACGCGGGTGGAGTCGAGAACCCCCATCACCAGGATCAGCGTCACCAGGTTGGTGGGCAGCACCGAAAGCACGACAAGGCCCATGATCAGCGTCGGGATCGACATCAGCAGGTCGACGAGGCGCGACAGCAGCGTGTCGTACCAGCCGCCGAACACCGCCGCCGAGAAGCCAAGTATGGCGCCGAGCGAGAAGGACAGCGCTGTCGCCAGCACGGCTATGAAGAGGGTGATGCGGGCGCCGTAGATCATGCGCGAGAGAAGATCGCGGCCGAGATTGTCGGTGCCCAGCCAATGCGCCGACGACATCGGTTCCCAGACGTCGCCGACGATCTCGGCATTGCCATGCGGCGCGATCCAGGGCGCGAGGATCGCCGCCAGCACGAACAACGCCGTCAGCACCAGGCCGATCAGCGAGGGGATGGGAATGCGTCTCAGGGTCTGCATGCCCGCCCCCTCACTTCGGATGTCTGAGCCGCGGATTGGCGACAATCGCCGCAATGTCCGCGATAATGTTGAGGCTGATGTAGACGGCGGCGAAGATGAGGCCGACCGCCTGTACGACAGGCACGTCGCGCTTGGTGACATGGTCGACCAGGTACTGACCCATGCCGGGATAGACGAAGATCACCTCGACCACCACGACGCCGACAACTAGGTAGGCGAGGTTAAGCATGACGACGTTGATGATCGGCGCGATGGCGTTCGGGAAGGCATGCTTGCGGATGACGGCGAAAGCCGACAGACCCTTCAGCTCGGCCGTCTCGACATAGGCCGACTGCATGACGTTGAGGATCGCCGCACGCGTCATGCGCATCATGTGGGCCAGCACCACCAGCGTCAGCGCCGCGGCCGGCAACGCAATCGCCTGCATGCGCTCGCCGAAGGACATGCCCTCATAGACGGTGGAAATGGCCGGGAACCATTGGTGCTGCACGGCGAAGTAAAAGACGAGCAGATAGCCGATGAAGAACTCCGGGAACGAGGTCGAGGCGAGCGCCACGCCGGAGATCAGCTTGTCGACCCAACCATTGCGATAGCGCACCGCGATCAGGCCGAGGATGATCGCCAGCGGCACGGCGACGATCGCCGCCCAGAAGGCAAGGAACAGCGTGTTCCACAGCCGGTCCTTGATCGACGTCGCGATGTCCTGCCCGCTCGACATGGCGGTGCCGAGATCGCCGGTGAGCACGCCGCCCAGCCAGTGGAAGTAGCGGAGATAGGCAGGCTGGTTCAGCCCGAGCTGCTCGCGCAGATTGGCGAGCGACTCCGGCGTCGCCGATTGTCCGAGAATGGCTTGCGCGACGTCGCCGGGCAGGATCTGGGTGCCGGCGAAGATCAGGACCGAAACGGCCAACAAAAGGAGGATGCCCAGCGCAACGCGCTGGGCCACCAGTTTCACGATGGGTGAGGACATCTCCGCAAGGCCAGGCTCAAGCTTCGAGCCAGCATTTCGCCAAAGCGTAACCGTTCATCAGTTCCTGATGCGGATCGTCGACCCAGCCGCCGACCTTAGCACCCGTGGCGTCGATGAACTGATTGAACATCGGCAGGATCAGGCCGCCTTCGTCGCGCACCATGACGGCCATGTCATGGTACATCGCCTTGCGCTTGGCTTCGTCGAGCTCGGCGCGCGCGGCCAGCACCATCTTGTCGAAGTCCGGACGCTTGAAGCGCGTGTCGTTCCAGTCGGCCGTCGACAGATAGGCGGTCGAGTACATCTGGTCCTGGGTCGAGCGTCCGCCCCAGTAGGAGGCGCAGAAGGGCTGCTTGTTCCAGACCTCGTTCCAGTAGCCGTCGCCCGGCTCGCGCTTGATCTCGAGCTTGATGCCGGCCTTGGCCGCGCTCTGCTGGTAGAGCTGCGCTGCATCGACGGCGCCGGGGAAAGCCACATCGGAGGTCCTGAGCAGGACCGAACCATCGTGGCCGGACTTCTTGTAGTGGAACTTGGCCTTATCCGGATCGTACTTGCGCTGCTCGATCTCGGTGAACAGCGGGTAGGACGCGTTGATCGGGAAGTCGTTGCCGAGCGAGCCGTAGCCGCGCAGCACCTTGTTCAGCATCTCCTCGCGGTCGATCGCCAGCTTCAGCGCCATCCTGAGGTCGTTGTTGTCGAACGGCGCCGTGTTGCAATGCATGATGAACACGTAGTGGCCGGGGCCCGCATGGTTGCGGATGGTGACGCCGGGCACGCGCTTGATCAGGTCGACGATCTTCGGCTCGACGCGGTTGATCATGTTGACCTGGCCACCCTGCAGGGCCGCGGTGCGCGCCGTCGCGTCGTTGATGACGACCACTTCGATCTGGTCGGCATGACCCATCTTGTCGCCCTGCCAGTAATTGGCGAAGCGCTCGCCGACATGGCGCACGCCGGGCTCGTTGGTCACGATCTTGTACGGGCCGGCGCCGATGCCGGCATCGGGCTTGTCCTTGCCGCCGTTCGGCTGGACGATGAGGTGATAGTCGCTGAGCAGGTAGGGAAGGTCGGCATTGGCCTCCTTCAGCG
>NZ_RZOI01000608.1:0-3770 GCF_004022645.1 Mesorhizobium sp. M4A.F.Ca.ET.020.02.1.1
CGCCAGAGGCTCGGCGCGGATCTCGACCCACTCGCAGCGCCGGCTGTCGTGATAGAAGGACTGGAACGGCGCCGGGAAGGACGGGTCGGCAAAGGCGCCGACGGGAATTGCGATCACACCGGGCTGGCTGTCGAGCCGGTAGTGGACGGTGGTTCCGCAATCCGGGCAGAAGCTATAGCTGACGCGGCCGCCCTGCTCGCCGACACGGGTGAACTCCGCCGCCCGTCCCTGGATGGACACGTCACCTTCCTTAAACCGGACATTGTAGCTAAAGGCACTGCCGGTGCGCCGCTTGCAGGCCAGGCAATGGCACACGGAAATGCGTACGATCTCGCCCGAGCAGACAGCCGAAAGCTGGCCGCAAGAGCATTCCGCGCGACGACTGACCATGGCCGGCTCCTTTCGGCTCCGCCCGGCCTCGTCCGACCAGCGCGGCTGGAGCAGCTTATTGAGTTCGGAAGCGCGGCGGAAGGGCACTTCAGGCTCTCGCCCGTCACGGAGCGCGGCGGCCTTTGTCAGGCCCGCCAGGCCGCCAGATCCGCCAGGATTTGCGCCTTCAGCGCGGGGTCGGCATAGCTCGCCTTGACCGATGTCGCCGCGAGCTCGCGGATGGTTTCGCCGTCCCAGGCGAACGCGTCGGCGCAGGCGGCATAGGATACTTCCAGCGTGGTGTCGAGCAGCGCCGGATCATCGGTGTTGATCGAGACCGGAACACCGGCCCGGCGCAAGGTGTCGATCGGATGTTCGGCGATCGACCGGTAGAGGCCGAGCGTGACGTTGGAGATCGGGCAGACGCCAAGGGGGATCTGCCTCTCAGCCAGCAGGTCGACCAGGTCCGGCTTCTCGATCGCCCGCACGCCGTGGTCGATGCGGTCGGCGCCAAGCAGGTCGACCGCGTCGCGCACGCCCTCCGGACCGCTGGACTCGCCGGCGTGAACGGTCCGCCGCAGGCCCGCCGCAGCCGCACGGCGGAACGCTTCGGCAAAGCGCGGGCCGGTGCGGCCGGCGGCGGCTTCGTTGCCGTCGATCGACAGCGCAACCACGCGCGGATGCCTGATCCCGCTCAGCAGCTCCACCAGCTCGATCGCTTCCTCCGCCGACTGGGTGCGCAACAGGCTGACGCAAAGCCCGACCGGAGGGTGACCGTCCTCTTCGGCGGCCGCGAAGCCGGCGTCGAAGGCGTCGATCATCCCCGGAATGTTCTTGTACCAGTGCGGCCAGTGAGTCGGGTTGACGATGACGTCGGCATAGCGCACGCCGCTCCTGGCCATGCGCTGGGCGAACTTGTAGGCCGTGCTCGCCAGCTGCTCGCGCGTGCGGAACGTGCCGCACAGCCAATCGAGCATTTCGAGGAAACTCTTCAGGTTGTGCGCCTCGAACAGCCTGTCGCGCGGCGCGCGCAACGGAATGCCGGCTTCCTCGCAATTCCTGATCACGTCGTCGGCCTCGAAGCAGCCCTCGACGTGGATGTGCACCTCGGCTTTCGGCAATGCGATGTAGTCGGTCAACGGACGTCTCCCCTGTTCACGCGCCGCATTCAAGCACGAAAAGGCCCGACCCATGCTTCAAGAAATGATTGAAAGAATTGCGCGAGGCGGCGGCAATTGCCGCGGCAGTACCGTTCGTTGTAGCCATTGCGACCGCTTGATTTTGGAGGAGACGCGGCATGGACCCAATCACCGGCGGCTGCCTGTGCGGTAACGTCCGCATCGTTGCGTCGGGTGCCCCATACAGGGTCGGCATCTGCCACTGCCTCGACTGCCGCAAGCATCACGGGGCGCTCTTCTATGCCGCGGCGGTGTTCGCTCAGGATGCGGTGACGATCGAGGGCGAAACGCGCGATTATGCCGGACGGTTCTTCTGTCCGCGCTGCGGCTCGTCCGTCTTCGCCCGCACTGGAGACGAGATCGAAGTTCATCTGGGCTCCCTGGATGCTCCCGACCAACTGGTGCCGACGTACGAACTCTGGACCGTTCGTCGCGAGTCCTGGTTGCCGCCGTTTCCGCTCAAGAGACGCTACGAGCGCGATCGTGACGCCACGGGTCGTAGCGAGGGATAGCCGCGCAGTTTGGGCGGTCACGCCGGGGCTTCAGTCCGGAAGGCCGGCCTTGCGGAAGCCATCGACGAAATGCTGCATCGTCGCGTCGTCGCGGAACGGCTCCGTCGCGACCCAATAGGCGGTACTAAAATGCCGGTTGCCGACGAGGAACAGTTCGACCTCCGCGCGCGCCTCATCGAGCCGGCCAAGTTGCGCAAGGCTTGCCGCCAGGAAACGGCGCGAGCTCGTGCGATAGGTCTCGTCCCGGCGCAGCGTCTCGACGGCGGCTTCGTATTCACGGGCCGCATATTGTGCCTGACCGAGTGTCAGATAGTACCAGCTTGGCGGATAGGGGTTCAGCCGGAATGCCTTGCGAATGTGCTCGAGGCTTACCTCGATCTGCCCGGCCAGAACCTCGATGTCGGATATCGTCGCCCAGGCGTCGGCTTCGTTCGGATCGAGTTCGAACGCCTTGGCGAATTCAGCGTCCGCCTCGTCGAAGCGGCGTTCATAGGCAAGCAGGTTGCCCAGCACCCAGTGGCAGCCGGCATCGTTGGGATCGATCGCCACGGCCTTGCGCGCCAGCTCCAGGGCAACGCTCCGATTGGGTTCGATGGGTTCTCCCCAATGCACCCATTGCATCCAGTGGTTCATGGCAAGCCAGCGATAGGCCTCGGCGTAGTCCGGATCGAGCGAAACGGCGCGCGTCAGCATCAGGTGCGCTTCCCGCGCCGTCTGCGGCGAATCGTCGATCAGCTTGCGCGCCCGCACACACAGATCATAGGCCTCGAGATTTTTGGGCCGGTTGCGCGGCGGCGGCGCGCGCAGCCGGCCAAGCAGTGCCTCGACGATCTTGGCCGTCACCTCGTCCTGAACGGCAAAGATGTCTTCAAGGCTGCGATCGTAGCGTTCCGCCCACAGATGTTCGCCGCTCGAAGCGTCGACCAGCTGGGCATTGATGCGCACGCGCCCGGCGGCGCGCCTGGCGCTGCCTTCCAGCAGGTAGCGCACGCCGAGCTCCTCGGCGATCCCGCGCACATCCATCGCCCTTCCCTTGTAGGCAAAGACCGAGTTGCGCGCGATGACGAACAGGCCCGCGTTCCTCGACAGGTCGGTGATCAGGTCTTCGGTCAGCCCGTCCGCGAAGGACTCCTGCTCGGGATCATTGCTGAAGGCGACAAAGGGCAGCACGGCGATGGACGGCTTGCCTGGCAGCGGCAAGGGTTTTCGCTTCGCCTCGCCGAGCTGTTCGATGACGCCAGTGAAGCGGTAGCCGACGCGCGGCACCGTGGCGATCCAGTCACCGCCATCGGCGGCCGGACCGAGCAGCTTCCTGAGCTGGGCGATCTGGACCGTCAGGTTGCCTTCCTCGACGGCCGTTCCCGGCCATGCGGCATCCATCAGCTCGGCCTTGGCCAGGATTTCACCGGGACGCTCGACCAGCGCCGCAAGCAGCTTCAGCCCGCGATAGCCGGCGGCCACGGGAACGTCGTTGCGAAGCAGCGTTCCCGCAGACGGATCAAGCACATACGGACCAAAGGCAAAGCGCGATCCCTGCATGCGGCTGATCTATAGCCCATTTGGAAGTTTTGAGAACTATTTGGGAGGGCTTAATTACGCCGCTGCCGGCATCCTGCAGAATTCAACCTCATTCAGGTCGAGGCCCCCAAATCGCATGGGCCTCAAACCACAGGAGGTTGCCATGAACGATACCCTTGCAACGGTCCAGCAT
>NZ_RZOI01000609.1:0-3763 GCF_004022645.1 Mesorhizobium sp. M4A.F.Ca.ET.020.02.1.1
CTCCCCCCTTGTGGGGGAGATGTCCGGCAGGACAGAGGGGGGCGCGAAGGAACGCGACCTAGCAATAGAGGCTCGGGCTAATTCGCCGACCCCTGCGCGTCGTCATACGCTTTCTTGATATCCGCCGGCCACGTCTTCAGGTCGGGCCAGCCCTGTGGCTCGCCATTGTCGCCGCGGCGCGCGAAATAGACTTTGTGCTTGACCGGATCGACCGCCATGAAGCCGTCATTGCCGCCGCAATCATGCGGCACGCAGCCGGTGGCGTAGAAGGCGCCGGATGCGGTGTTTTCGGTGCCGCCGCCGACCAGCAGGCTGGTCGCCATGTCGGGCATGGTGTCGCCGAGCACCGTCTGCGCCGCCTTGTAGACCGCCTCGTTGTGGAAGGCGTCGATGATGTTGTCGTATTTCGACGGGTCGACATCTTTCCAGTCGGTGCCGGATTCCGGCGTGTAGGTGAGGTTGCCGGAGGTGGTCAGCCCTTCCGTCGGCGACCATTGCAGCGCCGCTCTCGTCTCGCCCGGCAGCAGAAAGGGCACATAGTAGATGGCGCTGTCGGAGACCGCGGCCGGCGGCGCGCCGCATTCGTCCTGCTCGACGGTGGTGGTCTGGATCTCGCCGCCTTCCGGCTTCCAGGCGATGACACTCGCCGGCCCGCATTGATTGCCGCCATCGCCGACATCGAACAGTGCGACCTTGACGCCGCCGACCTCGACAATCTTGTCGAAGAAGACGTCGTAATTGTCGGCGAGCTGCTTGCCGTCATAGGCCAGCACCTTCTCGCCATACTCCTCCTGCTGGGTGATGGTGAACTGGCCGCCCTCGAACGGGATCGGCGCCAGCTTGTCCTCGTCGGCCGGCGCCGCATCGGTGGTGCTCGACGCGCCCTGGTCGGCGGCGCCGCCGGACGCATCGTCGGCCGGCACCAGCACCGCGTCGGTCTGGGCATGCGCGCCCGCCATCGGCAGCAGGATCACCGCCAGCGCGCAGGCGCCGGCCAGAAGCGAGCGTGTCATGACTGTCCCTCCGTTCAGCCGCAGCACGAACCCGGCCTGTCGTGGCCGGGCTTAAGCATTCAGATACAGACGATCAGGCCCACGGGCGCTGCGCGGCGTTCTTCTGTTCGAACGAGTCGATGGCGCCGGCCTTCTCCATGGTCAGGCCGATGTCGTCCAGCCCATTGAGCAGGCAGTGGCGCTTGAAGTCGTCGAGGTCGAACGTGACCACGCCGCCATCCGGCCCGCGGATTTCCTTGGCCTCGAGATCGACCGACAGCGTGGCGTTGGAGCCGCGCGAGGCGTCGTCCATCAGCTTGTCCAGGTCTTCCGGGCTGACGGTGATCGGCAGGATGCCGTTCTTGAAGCAGTTGTTGTAGAAGATGTCGGCGAACGAGGTCGAGATGACGCAGCGGATGCCGAAATCGAGCAGCGCCCACGGCGCGTGCTCGCGGCTCGAGCCGCAGCCGAAATTGTCGCCGGCGACCAGGATCTGCGCCTTGCGATAGGCCGGCTTGTTGAGCACGAAGTCGGGGTTCTCCGAGCCGTCCTCCTTGTAGCGCATCTCGGCGAACAGGCCGGTGCCGAGTCCGGTGCGCTTGATCGTCTTCAGATAATCCTTGGGGATGATCATGTCGGTGTCGATGTTGACGATCGGCATCGGCGCGGCGACGCCGGTCAGCTTGGTGAATTTGTCCATGGTCCTTGCCGTCTTCTTGTCGTTCGGGAATTTGCTGGCGCACGGTTTACACAAAGCCGGCGGCAAATGAAAGGCAACTGTTCGTGCGCGGATCGGGCTCAAAAAAGGACTTCGAAATCCTGGCCCGCTGGTGCAGTCTTGCGACCATGACGGAACCATGCCGCGTCCTCTATGCCAGCGAGCCGGCGCTCGACGTCGCCGAGTTCCGCCGTGTGCTGGTGGAATCTGGCCTCGGCGAGACGCGCCCCGTCGACGACGAGGCCCGGCTGAAGACCATGCTCGGCAACGCCAACCTGGTGCTGACGGCGCGGCTCGACAGCGAGGGCAAGCCGCTTGTCGGTGTAGCGCGCGGCGTCACCGACTTCTCCTGGGTCTGCTACATTTCCGAGCTTGCCGTTTCCCGATCGGCGCAAGGGCTCGGCATCGGCAAGGGGCTGATGGACGAGGCCCGCCGCCAGCTCGGTCCCGCCGTCGCCATCAGCTTGATCTCGATGCCCAACGCGGTCGGCTTCTACGAGCGCATCGGCATGAGGCGCATGCCCGACGCTTTCTGGTTCTCCCGCAAGGGCTGATCCGTCTCCATATTCCTCACCGACTCACGGGCAAGTGATCGCCCGATCTGTCTCCCTGCTTGACATGCAACCAAATGGTTGCATATTAAAGCGATGAGCATGGATGCCGTCTTTCGCGCCTTGGCCGACCCGACCCGCCGGCAATTGCTGGACAGCCTCCATGCAAGGAACGGGCAGACGCTGAACGCGCTCTGCGAGCGGATGGAGATGACGCGCCAGGCGGTGACCAAGCACCTGGCGATCCTGGAAGAGGCCAACCTCGTCACCACCGTCCGCCGGGGCCGAGAGAAGGAACACTACCTCAACCCGGTTCCGATCAACGAGATCGCCGAGCGCTGGATCGGCAAGTTCGAGCGCCATCGGCTGGATGCATTGAGCGACCTGAAGAAACGACTGGAAAGGGAAGAGCCGTGAGCGACAACACCTTCGTCTATGTCACCTATATCCGCACCACGCCTGAAAAGCTTTGGACGGCGCTAACCGACCCGGAGTTCAACCGGCAGTTCTTCCTCTGCTCCTATCAGGAGAGCGACTGGAAGGTGGGCTCAAGCTGGAAGCTGATCTTCCCCGACGGAAGCATTGCCGACTCGGGCGAGATACTGGAGATCGACCCGCCCAGGCGCCTGGTCATCAAATGGCGCAACGAATGGCTGCCCGAGGTGAGGGAAGACGGCTATACGCGCTGCACCTTCGCAATCGAGCAGGATGGCGAACTGACGAAGCTCGCCGTCACCCACGAGGCCGACGGCCCGCACCGGCTGATCGAAAATGTCGCCAAGGGCTGGCCGCTGGTTCTGGCCAGCCTGAAGAGCCTGCTCGAGACCGGCAAGGGTTTTGACCGCCCGCCGTCGAAGGCGGCCTGAGCGCCTGATGATTGGTTTCGGCAACGAAGCGACCATTGACGGAGGCCGATGTGAACCCGGAGCAGCTGGCTGTGAGAGCCATGGCGAACAGCCGGACGGTCATGGCATCGGCCGAGATTCTCGCGCCGCCGGAACAGGTCTTTGCAGCGCTCGTCACCGACGCGGTCGAGCGCTGGTGGAGCTCTGCCGACTGCTACCGGATGACCGCCTGGGCCGCCGAGCTGCACGTCGGCGGCAGCTGGAGCGTCATCGTAAAGACGGCGGACGGCAGGCGCCTGCCCGCCGGCGGAACCTTCCTCGAAATCGAGACGCCGCGCCGGATCGTTCAGACCCGGCGCTATGACTGGAACCATCCGACCCTCGGCCGCCACGAAACGAGGGTGGCCTATCTGCTGGAGCCGACGTCCGCCGGCACCCGGCTCACCATCTGCCACGGTGGTTTCGAAGGGTTCGCCGAAGCCGCGGCCGAACATGCCGATGGCTGGGCGCGGGCGCTGGGCTGGCTGCAGCGGTATTTTGGCGAGGGCAGGCAGGCAGCGGCCTAGCGCCTCCCCTTCAAATCACATTCAGCTCCCGGAACGCCCGCCCCTCGGCCACCCGGCTGTACCCGAACGCCGTGCAATCCACTTCGGTAGC
>NZ_RZOI01000060.1:0-16253 GCF_004022645.1 Mesorhizobium sp. M4A.F.Ca.ET.020.02.1.1
GGCCGACAGCGCGCTGGTCGACGAGGCGCGCACGCCGCTGATCATCTCCCAGGAAAGCAATTCCGTCGACGAACGCAACTGGGCGGAAAAGACATTTCGTCTGATCGAGGACCTGCAACAGGATGTCGACTACGTGCTGTTGCCGGACCAGCGCCGTATCGAATTGACGGAAGCCGGCAAGGATAGGCTCTGGACGCGCGCTGAGGCGGCCGATGGATACTGGCGCAACCGCCTCCGACGCGAGGAATCGGCCAGGCAAGCACTCTCCGCATTGCTGCTTTTCCGACGCGGCGAACACTATCTGGTCGCTGACGAGACTGTTCAAATCGTCGACGAATTCACCGGGCGCATCATGGCCGACCGCACATGGAGCGATGGCCTTCATCAGTTGATCGAATTTAAGGAGGGCTGCAAAGTGACCCCGCGCAAACGCACCGCCGCGCGGATCACGTACCAGCGCTTTTTTCGCCGCTATCTGCGCCTCGCCGGGATGTCCGGCACCGCCTACGAGGTCAAAGGCGAATTGGGCGCCGTCTACGGGCTGTCGGTTCTCGCAGTGCCGACACACGTGCCGCCCCGGCGCGCGAAGCTCACGACAATTGTGTGTGCGACGCGCGAGGAGAAATGGAACCGCATCGTGCAGGAGGTCGAGACGATGCGGGCCCTCGGACGGCCGGTACTGATCGGCACGCGTTCGGTCTCTGCATCACAGGAACTCAGCGCATGTCTCGGGCGCGCCGGCGTCGAGCATGCCGTGCTGAATGCCGAGCAGAGCGAGGACGAAGCGAAAGTCATCGCGGGAGCGGGTCGTGTCGGAACGGTGACGGTGGCGACCAACATGGCTGGGCGCGGCGTGGACATCAAGGTCGATCCCGAGGCGCTCGCAATGGGCGGGCTTCACGTGGTGCTGAGCGAGCGCCACGATGCCCGTCGGATCGACCGGCAGATGGAAGGGCGGACGGCGCGCAAGGGAGACCGGGGGTCAACGCGGGACATTCTTTCGCTGGAGGATCCGATCCTCGATCTCGCGCCGCCACGCCTTGTCGAATGGGCCAGCCGGAGTCAAACCTGGTTCAGGCGCCGAGCCGCACTTGCGCTGTTTCGGATAGCGCAGATGCGCGCTGAGCGCGCGCATGCAGCGGAGCGAAAGGACCTGCTCGACCAGGACCGGCGGCTGGGTGTGCTGCTCGCCTTCTCCGGCAAATCCGAATAGACTTGGGCCGGCGGCTGGACTGGCCGCGGCGGGCAGGGAGCCACGTCAAATGCTGCGACCTATCTTCTCCATCGCTGCCGTGTTTCTGGCGGGTGCCGCTCATGCGGCGGCGCTCGATTGCGTCGTCAATCCTTCGATCGTGGTGGGTGTCGGCGGCACGGTGCCTGGCCTTCTGGAGGAGGTGCTGATCGATCGTGGCGACATTGTCAAAAAGGGTCAAATCCTGGCCCGGCTGAATGCCAACACCGAGCTGTCGACTATCGACTTGATGTCCGAGCAGGCGGCCAACACGTCGGAAATCGAGGCCCAGCAGGCACGATACCAACTGGCCGTAAACCGCATGGACCGCTCCAAGCGGTTGGCCAGCATGAACGTCACCTCCCAGGATGCGGTGGAGGAAGCGGTCGCGCAAATGGAGGTCTCCAAGCGCGAACTGGCGCTCGCCGAAACGCGCAAGCGCATTCTCGAACTCGAGCTTGCCCGGGCAAAGACCGTGCTGGGCCAGAAGGTTATCGTCAGTCCGATCGACGGTATTGTCATGGAACGCAAGCTGTATGCCGGCGAGTACCTCGATCAGGACGGGCAACTGGCCACGATCGCACAGCTCGACCCGTTGAGCGTCGAAGCCTTCGTCGCCGACAGCGAATACAGCAAGTTCAGCGTCGGCCTCGCCGTCCGGGTGACCGTCAGCGAGCCGCGCGATGAAGTCCTTGTCGGCACAGTTCAGGTGATCGACCGGGTATTGGACGCGGCCAGCAGGACGTTCGGCGTGCGCATCATGCTGCCCAATGCCGGCAACCGTTTGCCCGCCGGCCAGCGATGCAGGGTCGAATTCGACGTCAAGTCGAACTGAAGCGCTCCGCCTGCACAGCAATGCTGCTTAGTTTCTGCTGACAGGTGGCGAACACGCAGGATGCCCGATCGCGATGGCCCAGCGCGTTGCCGACGGACGGCTCGCCGGATCGCCCATCGTGTTCCCCGATCGGTCGCTCGCGGGAACGATACTTGCTAAGAACAACCGCGCGTTTTTACCTCAAGTGAGTCCGTGCCGGACGAGATGGCGAACGACCGGCGAAAACATCTGCTGGCCGATATAGGATCCGATGCCCGCATTCTCGAAGAGTGGTTCGGCGACGGCCGCATCTTCGACTATCGCGATACGTGCCTGACGCGCCTGAGCTACCATCTCGTCGGCTGCGCGGCCTTGGCCCTTGCCGACGACCGTCGGCACCGGCGTTTCACCCTTGAGGTAACGCAACGCCACGGCGCGGTCGCCGGACACGAAGACGATTACCGCATTTCCAACGCCGAGTTTCGCGGGTTGCATCACCGCTTCGCGCCGCTGCCGCTGCTGTTCGTGGCGGATCAAGGGATCTCCCTCGAGATCCTTGTGCTCGCGCTTGTATTCGGTGGTGGTCATGCGCATGTCGCGCAGGAACAGCCAGCGCTGAATGGGAACATCGATCACGCCGATGACGACGAAGGCAAGCGCGGCGGCAACGCCAAGGGGTATCAGCACCGCCTTGATGATCGGCTCCAGGCATGACGGACCGCAACCCGGCGCATCGAAGAGCGGTTGCAGCCACGCGATCAGAACGAATACGAAGAGGCTTGCCAGCAACATCACCTTGACCAGGCCCTTGCTGAACTCGATGACGTTGCGGAGCGACAGGATCTTCTGCAGGCCCTTCGCCGGGTTTATGTGATCGAACTGCGGCTTCAGCGGCTCAAACGAGAAGACCGGCCCGAACGTCCCCAGCATGCCAAAGGCCAGGGTGAGAACGACGACGATCCCGACCAGCGGCAATGTGGCAAGCATCAGCAACGAAAGAAAATGGCGGATGGCCCGCAGGCTGACATCCGCGAACGGGCCGCTGGTCTCTGTCACGGTCTGCACGAGTTCCGAAAGGTGCTTGAACAGCATCGGCCAGGAAAAATAGAGATAGCCGAGCGCCGCGAGAAACGTGAAGCCGGAGACCAGGTCGCGGCTCTGCGAAACCTGGCCCTTGCGGCGAGCGTCGCGAAGCTTCTTGTCCGACGCCGGTAACTTCTTTTCCTCAGCTTCTTCGGCCATGTTGCAATCTCGTCATGAGGCAGCCTCTTGCCCGGCTTTCGCCTGAGCCGACGGCAGCGCCTGCGAGCGCGCGCCGGCCCTGCCGGTGCGGCCGGTGATCGTGGCCAGGGGCTGGACGTTGAATTCCTGCGCGAGTTCCTGGAACGACAGAACCGGAAGCTCGATGGCATTGTGCATCAGCAGGCTGCGCATATGCCGGCGCACGTCCATCGCGGCAAGCACGACCGGCGAGACATCGATGGAGCTCTGCGACAGGGCTCGCTCGATCTCGGTGACCAGGGCCTGCGCGTCATCGTCCGAAAGGTTCAGGAATGTGCCGGTCGATGCGCTTTGCACCGCGTTGCGCAGGATATCCTCGGCCGACCGCTGCAGCACATAGGCCGCGATGATGTTGTTGCGGCCGGCGGAGCGGAAGCTGATCTGGCGCTTCAGGGATGTGCGGACATATTCCGTCAGCAGGACAACGTCCTGTTCGCGCTGGCCCCATTCGATCAGCGCTTCGAGGATGAGGCGCAGATTGCGGATCGGCACGTTTTCGCCGACAAGCCGGCGGAGCACTTCCGCGATCTTCTGCAGCGGCACGATCTCCTGGGCCTGCCTGACCAGATCCGCGTAGTCCGGCTCGATGTCTGACAGGAGCCTGCGTGTCTCCTGAATCCCGACGAAATGGCCGGCATAGAGCCGCAGTGCATTTCCGGTCCACTTGGCCGCCGTTTCCGCTGGTGCGGAAAAGGCGAAGCCGGCCTCCTTCAATGCCGCTATCTGGCTGTCATCGACCCACGCGAATCTACGCTGACCGGCAATCGACGAGCCGTCTTCGTAAGTCACCTCGAGCAGGTCGAGGTGCGTCGCATCCGCCTCGACGAGAACGCGGTCGGCAGGAATTTCGGCATCCAGGATCGGCGCGCCTTCCAGATCGACGCGGATGCTTCGTGATGAAAGCATCTCGTCGACCTGCATGCCGATGGCCGGAACGTCGATACCGAGATCGCCGAAGAGCTCGCGGCGCACGCCATCGGCCAGCGCGGCAAATTCGGGCTCAGGGATCGAGCGCCCGAGTTCGGCTCCGAAGCGCACGACGATGCGGTAGGACGAAGGCAGCGTTCCGGTAGGGATTGCTGAAAGCGCCGCGGAATTCCCCGGTTGTTCGCGCGTTACGATCTGGCCGGCGTCGTCGTCAGGCTCGGATTCCCGGGCGGTACGGCGACTGATTGCGTAGGCGCCGGCACCGAAGCTGGCGCCGAGGATCAGGAACACGATCGACGGAAAACCTGGCACGATGGCAAGGCCGACCATGATCACCGCGGCAAGACCGAGTGCTCGGGAGTCGCGCAGCAGCTGGCTGGTAATTTGCCGGCCAAGGTCGCCCGCACCGTCGGCGCTGCCGACGCGCGTCACCATCGTGCCTGCGGCCACCGCGACGAGCAGTGCCGGTATTTGCGCCACCAGCCCGTCACCCACGGTCAGCAGCGAGTAGGTCGCGGCCGCGTCACCGAGGGACATGTCGTGCTGCAGCGTCCCGACCGCGAAACCGCCGATCAGGTTGACCAGGATGATCACGATGCCGGCGATGACATCGCCCTTGACGAATTTCATGGCGCCGTCCATCGCGCCGAACAGCTGGCTCTCGCGCTCCAGCTGCTGGCGCAGACGACGTGCCTCCGTCTGATCGATATCGCCGTTGCGCAGTTCCGCATCGATACTCATCTGCTTGCCTGGAAGCGCATCGAGCGTGAAGCGCGCCGCCACTTCGGCGACGCGCTCGGCACCGCGCGCGACCACGATGAACTGCGCGATGGTGATGATCAGGAAGATGACCAGGCCGACCGCAATGCTGCCGCCGACGACAAAGGTGCCGAAGGCGGTAATGATCTCGCCAGCATCGGCCTGCAGCAGGATCAGTCGCGTCGTCGTGATCGTGATCGCCAGCCGGAACAAGGTGGCGATGAGGATGACCGACGGCAGCGACGAGAACTGCAGCGGATGGGAAACGTAAAACGATGCCAGCAGGATGAGCACGCTGATGGCGATATTGGCGGTGATGAGAATGTCGACGAGGAATGTCGGCAAGGGAATGAGCATCATCACCACCGCGACGAGCAGCAGGACGGCGATGACCAGATCGCTGCGGCGTGACAGTCTGGCAAGGAATTGCAGAAGCCGCTCCGACACGGTCATGGTCATTGAACGCCTCGTTGCGACAGGAAGCTCAGCAGGGCGCTGTGCGCCTCGGTCTTGCGCCCCGCCACGAGCAAGGCGCGGCTCTTCAGCAAGGCAAGCGCCGGATGGTCCATTCCTTCCAAGGTCTCCAGCCTGGCAATCGTGGCCAGCGCCTTTTCCGCCTCGCCATCGAGGATGAGCAGATGCGCCAATGTCCTCAGCACGCCGGCATTTCCCGGCGACAGCTGCGCGGCGATGAGCAGATACGCCGCGCCCCGCTTTGCCTGCCCGTGAGACCCGTAGAGAAAGCCCAGGACATGCAGCAGATGCACCGTGTCATCCGGGCCGGTCAGATTTCGATTCCTTCCTGCATGCGACCAAGCAGGTCGCGATGACGCTCGATTTCATCCTCCATCAGCGTTCTCGCAAGCGACTTGAGCTGCTCGCCGCCCTCCAGGTCGGGGACCAGGTGTGTCACAAAATGCTGGAGGATAGGCACGGAGCGCCGCAAGATGGCTGGCTCGGGTATACGGGGCATGACGAAGTTGATGAGGATCTCATCAAGCGATTCGCCAGCCGCCTCGCCGGAGGGTTGGAACTCCGCGGTTTGCGGCCTTTCAGCACCAGCGGCGGATTTCGTTCCCTGAGCGCGGCTCGCGGCCTTGTCGACGCCATTCATCCGTCGCCGGTTGATAGCCTGGCCGCGCACGCCTTCCGCCTGGCGCACCTCGCGGCCAGCCATGTCCATCCTTGCCGAATCGAGTCGTGGCCCTTCAAGCCGACGGTTCACGGATATTTCAGCGCGACCGTGGCGCCGCCCTTCGTCAGGAGAAGTTCCGTCTCGCCGATGTGCTTGATGGTCCAGCCATCATTGGTGAATGCACCTTCGTGGTAGCGGGCGCCGTCGGCTGCGATGACGTAGGGCCGGTCGCCATACCAGATCGCCTGCAGCGTCAGGCGCGGGGCCTGCTGCGCATCGCCGATCATGACGTTGGAGACCAGCGGAATGTGCGCGCCGAACGCCTGGTCGAACCAGGATTGCGTTTCCGTCCAGACGCCGCTCTTGTCATTCGGGATCATGCCCGAGACCACGAGACGCCCCGGCGATCGCTGAACGGTCAAGGTGCTTATGCCGGATTGCTCCAGACGTTGCTTGAGCCGGCTTTCCGCTTCGGCGGCGGTTTGCAGCTGCGCCGGTGATGAATCGTCCAGCACTTCCTTCCCGGTCTCGCCGGCAAAGGCCATTCTGACCGGTTCACCATCTTGAGCGGGTTGCATCTCGCCAATGTCCGGCTTGGCGAGAGAGAGGCCGTTCGCGGCGAGCGAGAGGGCGAATACGGCGCACAGAACGCTGCCCGCGACCAGGAGCGGGCGATTGGAAAAGGACCACCGACTTGCGGGGCGTTCCGGGTTGACCAGCCGTATACGGGCATCGCCGACGCCGATCGTGAGCGGCAGCCTGCAGCGGCTGCCGTGGCCTTCATGGATGGTCTCGCCTGTGGCGAGCGCGACATCGCCGCCGACGGCTTCGATCTCAAATTGGCCGCCCTTGCGCCGCAGCCTTGCGTGGACCGGCGCGATGCCGGCGTCTCTGAGAACAATGTCCGACTCCGTGCTGGAGCCGATCGTATACTGCGGCTCGACCAAGCTGAGTTCGGCGCCGGTGTGGAATCCGTGCGTGACGCTGAGCACAACGGAGTGTCCGGATGCCGGCGAGCGGGCGATGATCGACCGCAACCGGCGCGCCGGTGCCGCATCCAGATACCTGCCGATAGGAGTATCGGTCATGCCACTTCATCTCCCGCCGATGACGATTTCAAATGCAGCCTGACGCCGGTGTTGAAAAATCCTGCCGTACAAGTGCGCCGCCGGTTGCTCGCGGCGGCGCATCGGGTCGCGGAACCTTGCCTTAAGCCTTCTCAGCCGACTGGCCGAGCGTCCTCGCGGTGCTCATCAGCATGTCATGCTGGGATTTCGCGATCTCTTTCGTGATCTCCAGGCCAAACATGCGCTCCTGGTGCTTGATCATCTTGTCCAGGTTCTGTTCCGGCGACCCTGCAGAGCCGGACGTAATGGGAGGGGTAGCAGCCATCATTGTCTCCTTGCGAGAAATTCAAGTTGCAAGCGCCGGGATTCACACAGCTGCGATCCGGCACGTTGCCAAGGCAGCTTAAGGCAGTATGGCCGAAAATGAAAGTCCATTTGGAATATTTGAGCCACTGCAGTTCCAACTGTTGCGTTGCCGGCGTTCAAGGAGTAACCTCCAAGCCGGGTGAATGGGGTATTCAAAAATGGAAAAAGGTCCTTTGGCCGAGCTGTTAGTCGAACGGTTCGAGAATATGCCGCCGCAGTTGCGGGTCGCCGCGCGTTTCGTGCTCGACCATCCCAAGGATGTCGCGCTGATGTCGATGCGCGAGCAGGCGCACCAGGCCGGTGTTTCGCACAGCACGATGATGCGGCTGGCGCGATGGCTTGGCCTAGATGGCTACGAGGACATGCGCAGCCTCTATGCGCGCGCGCTTCGTGAGACAATCGTTGGTGAGCCGGCGCGGCAGGGCAAGCAGGATGGCGATCCGGGATATTCGACGGTCGGGGTCGTTGCCGATACGCTCGCGGCACAGATTGCAAGTCTCGGCGAATATGGCAGTGCCATGCAATTGATCGCCGCCGCCGGCTTGCTTGCGCGGTCCGCCAATCTGTTCGTCCTCGCGTCGCGCTATCCGGTGGCGAGCCATTGCGCTGACATCATGTCGTTTCTGGTCGATGGCGACCGCAAGGTTACGCTCGTCGGCGAGATGGGCGGCGCGGGTCTGGATGTCCTGCAGCATGCCGGAGGTGGCGACGTGCTTCTGGCTGTGGGCATGTCGCCTTATGAGCGCACGACCATCGAAGTGGCGCGCCAGTCGGTCCGCCAAGGTGTCGGCGTGGTGGCAATCACCGACAGCAGCGTGTCGCCGCTGGCCCGGATCGCGCGGGAAGCAATTATCGTCACGTCAAACTCGCAGTCGTTCTTCCGCAGCCTCGCGCCTGCCTTCGCCGCCGTCGAAATTCTGGCGGCACTGACGGCTGCGCAGTCCGAGGTGAATGCCGCAGATCGAGTAAAGCAGTCGGAAGGGCAGCTTGCTGCTTTCGGCATTTATTGGAAGCCCCCCAGATAGCATTGGAACGGGTGCTGTCGGGGCGGGCGTGACGGCAGCCGGGCTGCCGGCAACAGTGATTTCCGGAGGTCGTCCAGATGGTTCGCCCGATAACGCTCACCAAGCCGCCCGTCCAGCCGCAAAGGGTCAACGCCAAGGCAAACACCGCTGAGATAGCGCGGCTGGAGGCACAGGCGGCACAGTTGCGGGAGCAGATCAGGCTCGCCAACAGAATGGGCGAGCGTGATTGGGCGGCACAGGCACGCCAGGAACTGGCGCAGGTGAACACGCAACTCAGTTCCCTTCAACCGCCACCGGTTGCGGCTCCGGCGACGCCGGGCGTCAATGCCAGCACCGGCACCTCAGGCAATGGCGCGACGGTGGCGCCGGCTCTCTATGTGCAACCCGATCTTGCCGCACCCGCGGTGACGCCAGTGAAACTTGATGGGGGCGCGGCCGAAGAGAATCCCAGGGACGCGACTACCGCCCGCAACATTGTCAACGACGTCACCGGCGGCAAGAGCATCGACCAGATTGCGTCCGCCCGCGGCATGACGCGCGAACAGGTCATCGCCGCGCTCAGATCCGGCGGAATGACCGTGTCGACCACCGACCCGACGAGCGGCAACGGCGACGTGCAGACGACGAAGATCACGGATGCCGGCGGCCGCACCGTCACCCAATATTACGACTATCAGCACGACAGCTACTATACGAGCGTCCAGGCACAACCCAACGGCGCGGCAACCACCACGCCGGTCCGCGACGGGCTCGGGCGCAAGGAAACCAGCAGCTACAATCCCGATACCGGCGCCATCACGACGCGGTATGAAGACGATCTCGGCACCGGCACCGTCACCGAGCGGACGTCGCTGCCCAATGGTGCCTCGGTGGAAACGGTAACGCCGGGCGTCGGCCCGGCGCTTCCCGTAACCACCGTCACCGGTCCGGACGGTCGCAAGACTATTCTGAGGCCCTCCCAGGATCCTGGTGGCGCCAGCACCCAGAACATCAAGAACGGTCTCGCCGACGGAAAAAGCATCGAGCAGATCGCACGGGAAAATGGCCTCACCAGCGAGCAGGTAATCGCCGAATTGCAGGCCGCTGGCTATAAGGTGACCACGCAGCAACCGACCAGCGACAACGGCGACGTACAGTCTGTCGAGATCGTCGATCCGCACACCGGCGACAAGACTGTCTACTCGCACGACTATCAGCATGACCAACGCACCGTCGTGACCACCGCCGACGGCCAGGAAACGTCGCAGTCCGTCGATGGCAACGGCAGGACCCGCCACAGCGTCCGCAACACCGAGACTGGCGAGACCACCACCACGATCGTCGATCCGCGGACCGGAACTGAAACCAAGATCGTCACCGACAAGGACGGCCGGGTGACGACGACGACCACCGAGGAGATCAACGGCGGCGAACCTGTCGTATACGAGGTCAAGCCGGGCGACAGCCTGACCCTGATCGCGCGGCAATATGGCGTATCGCTGGATGATCTCAGACGGACGAATCCTGAGCTTTTCAGCTCCGCTCGCGACCCGAACGTCATCCACGTCGGTGAAAAGATCACCATCGAAAACGGTACGCGCACGACCGTGGAAGTCACCTTCAACGGCTACACGCTGACCACCGGGCCCGACGGCAGCATGACGCTGCACAACAACAGCACCGGCAGCGACCTGAAGATCGAGGTTGGCACGGCGCAGCAGGCGTTGGCCGAACTGCTGCTATCGATCAATCCGCAGAGCAGAGATCCCGAACAGGCCAAGGCCGACACGGTTCTCAAGACGATTCTGGAAGGCGTGCTCGGCGGGGCAAGTCCCGAGCTTGCCCAGCAAGCCGCAGACGCGCAGCAAGCAGTAAGGGACGCAATCGAGCAATATGGCGGCGGCAAGCCTGCGACGCCGAATCTCGACGGCAGCGCCACATCGGTCGGCCCGTTCGGCGAGCCGCCGTCGGCCACGGCTCCGTCAGGCGGCAAATGGGTGCCGCTGATGGTCGACGGGAGCTGGCAATGGTTCGATCCGGAAGTTGCGCGGGCGATCGCCGCCGAGAACGCTGTGATAGCGCGCCTCGGCGAAGCACAGGCAAAGCCTGGGCAGAGCGCAGCCCAACTCGACGTCTATGCCCTGGATCCCGAATATAGCGGAGCCATGACGAGTGCCGGGACGACACTTGACAGGGTCTTGGCGCCGTATGGGCTGCAATGGCAGGCCCCCGAGCCGAAAGGCACGCTTGCAGATGCGCAAGCGCGGCTGACCACCGCCAACAACATGCTTCAAAGTGCCAGCACTGCCCGGGCTGAGTACGAGGAGGGCGAGAGGAGCCTCCTTGACGCCATCGACAAGCAGGCGACGCTGCCGGTGCTCAGCGATCCGAGCAAGCCGTCCGTAGGGGCTCCCGGCGGGCCTACCAGTGAGGAAATCAACCTTCAGGGCAAAGCTGAGCACGCCGAAGCCGCACAGCTCTTTATCAACGCGGCGCTGCACACTGCGCGAGGCAACAAGGCCACGATCGACCAGATGGTCGGTGCAACAGAGCTGGAGCTTGCCGAGGCCAAGCCCGGAAGCCCCGAGCATACCGAAATCAATGGCAGGCTCGAGAACCTGAGAGCGATGCAGGAGGCGGCAGCCAGCCAGGTGACCCTGGCTGAGGCGTATGAGCAATTTGGAGTTGCGCAAAAAGATGCGGCCGACCTTGCCGTGCGGGTCGAGCCGATCAAGCAAGGCTTGATCGCGCAAGCGATGCAGAGAAATCCGCACCATTTTGATTGGGACGGCTACACGAACGGTGCAGGCGAGAACACCGGCAACCTGAAGTCGCAGGAAGTGATCGAGGAAAATGGACAGCTCTATCTCGTAAACACCTACGAGAATGATGTTTTCAGCGATGAGAACGGCAATGACACGCCAGTCCTGAAATATGCTCTGACATACGATCTCGACGACAAGAATATCAGGGACGATTTCCGCAACGATCCGCTCAACAAGCAGTGGCAGGAGTTAATGGCGTCGACGCAAAGCCCGACGTCGGCGCCGGTCTGCACGCCCTCCGGAACAGGTTCGCAATCGGCGCTGGCGGCCGCCAAATCCAACATCATCGGCGTGCAGGTCGAGCGGTTTGACGCACAGCTGCAAGATGCAAAAACTAGGCTCGTCGACGCGACGACGGCTCGCGACAATGCCATCGCCGAGCATGGCGGGGGAACGGTAGAAGCGCCCACCGGCACGCTCCAACCAGGCGAGACGCCGGTCAAGATCACTGTAAACGGTCGCGATCTTTGGGTCGCACCGGACGTTGCCGCTGCCTACGAGAAGGAAGGAGCGGGCGCAATCGGTGCCAGCGGCAAGTCGGTCCGGATCGAGATAGGTGGCCAGTGGCTTTGGGTGCACCCCGAAGTGGCGGCCGCGGAAATCGACAGGGGTTTGGCTGAAACCGAGAAGTCTCAATTGGAGACCTGGGCGGAGGATATCCGCCCTGCGATGGTGGCGGCGCGCGACTGGTACAGCTTCTATGCAAGCAGCCCCAAGCTTCTGACATATGGCAACGAGGAGCATGAGGCGCGGCTCAAGAACACGTATTTTGAGGAGCACAGGGATCAGGCGCTCGCCGGCTACCAGGTTCAGCTCAACCGGTTGTACGAGAACGGGTTCACCGGCGAATACAAGCAATACAAGCCTGGCGAACTCAGCGGCGCGGTTGCCCGCGCGCTCGGTCTCGATGCATCGAGCGAGGGGGTCGCAAAGGTTACCGGTGAAATCACTGACCGCGCCGGCGAAGACGCAGAGGTCAAGTTCGTTCCGATGTTCTCGCTTGATGGCGGGATGGAATCGTCGACAGCATTATTCGCGATCAGGAGCGATGGAAAAGACGTCGGCTATGTCGACAGCTCCGGCAAATACTACGGCAGTTTCGACGAATTCCAGCACGAGAACCGCATCTTCAGCGAGAAGGGCAAGCTGATCCTGGCCAGGGGCGGCGACATGAGACTCGGCGCCGACGGATTCTCACTCGACGAACTGGAGGTCGCCGACGCGCGCAAGGTGGATTTCTGGGACAAGGCCACCGACATCGGTCTTGGCATCGTGGCTGGCGCCGCCACCATCGTCTCGTTCGTTCCAGGCGGTCAATGGGCCATTCCCATCGCGATCACCTCCGGTGCCGCTCTTGGCGGCAAGACTCTGTACAAGGAAGGTGAGCACCTGCTTCAGGGCGGCGACTTCGATAGCCAGTCGGCCTGGAATATCGCGACCGGCGTGACTGCGTTCCTGCCGGTAGGCGCCGGTGCCCTGCGCACGTTCGGCCTGGCAAGGGCCGGCTTGTCCACGTCCGAGGCTTTCGCTGGCGGTTTCGGGATGGCGCGGATGAGCGACGCCAGCTGGGGCATTGGCAAATTCCGCGTAAACGTAACGCAATCCTCATATGCCGAACAGGCAGCGAACTATCTGCAAAGCGGCAGCAAGCTGACCACCACAGCCTGGGGCCTTGATGTCGGCGGCGTTGTCACGGGTGTTCCGGTGCTTGCCAGATCGGCGGAGGATCTGGCCGAGCATGGCGGCGAAATGTCCTTTGCCGAACTTGCGAACGCCATCATGGGCATCGGTACGGGTGCGGTCGGCACCGGCCTGGGCGGCCGCTCGCTGCTGTACAATATGCCTGGAGCGGCCGGCCCTCGGGGCGGCGACGGGACTCCACCGCCGGGGTCTCCGCCGCCAGGCTCCCCACCGCCTGGCGGAGCGGATTCGGGACCGCGACCGCGGGCCGTCTACGCGATGGGCCCGGACGGTGTCTACAGGCCCACCGGCGAACACGTCATGCCGGACCCGAATGAGATCGTTATCCAGGGCGAGGTGATCGGCGAAACCAGCGACCAGCAGGGATATGGTTTCGGTGCTCGCGAAGGTTTCGGTAACGCGGCGGACGCCGGAAATCCAACCGGCCAGCGCGCGCTGCCGGCCGGCGAATCAGAGGGCCAGAACCCGCCGCCACCCGCGGGCGACAGGAATGATCTATCAGGCGACGGCCAGCTGTCGCAGCCGATCGTGTTGCATGAGCCAGGCGCCGATGACCCGACCATGCTGCCGGGCCGCGATCCGGACGGCTCGGCCGTGCGAAGCTCATCCATCCCCGCTGGCGGCGATCCTATCATCGTGCCGAACAAGCCGATCGTGACGGACGGCGCCTTGCATCTTGTATGGGACCCGGAGACACGCAGGTTCACCGGCACACCTGAACGCGACACGAGCGGGTATGTCTACACCAGTGGCAAGGATCCGACGACGCCCTCGGCCTATCTCGACGGCTTGACCACCGAGCAGCTCGTGGCCCGTTACGAGCGGGAGCAAGGCTACTATTCCAGCCGTGAGCTGGCCGAGCGCTATGGTCCGGATGGCATTCCACAAACGCTGCGGAGAGAGGTGGACGAAAGCGCAGCTGCTGGCGCCAACCCACCGGCAGGGGTCGAGCCGGCCAAACAGAAGAACTGGCCGGACTTCAGGATATCGGCGCTCGGTCGCGTCCGCTTCAATTCCGATCCGCTAAACCTGGCTGTCCATTCGATCCCGGGTGTGCCCGAGGCACTTCAGCTAGGATCGCCGACCTGGCGGTCATACATGGTGGGGTTCGGAACACGCAGCGGCTATCGTGCCCTTTGGCAGTCATTTGCCGACAGCGTCAAATACGGGTCGCTCGAACCGGTACGCTACACACTCGGCAAGGAACTAGGGATCTCCATTCGCCCGAACGAGCATCGCAATATCACGCTCGCACAACTCGGTCTCAAAGTTCAGCGCCAGACCGCCTTTCAATTCAAAGGGGAGGATCTTCTCAACGCGGCCCGTCAGGGGCTGTTCGGCGACGCCCCGGATTCTGTCTTCACGGTTATGCCGCGTTCTGCCCGTGTCGAGGGTCAGGCAGGGAATAAGGGTTGGGCCCTGGAGCTCACATTCAGCCTCGCCCTTCGCTCAAAGTCGGCAACTTTGAGGAATGGTGAAAGCGACTTTTTCCGTCAAATGGCGGACGGCAAGACCGAATTCTCTGAGTTCGATGGCGATGTTCCGTATCGGAAGGTTTATCTCGAAGACAAGTATTATCTGACGAGTTTGCTGAGCGTCGAGAAGCGATACGAAGTGGCGATGAACGCAACATTGCCCAAGGGAACCATCGTCAATTCAGATTTCGTCGACGCAAACAGGGGAGTACTTGACCGCCTCCGGTTGAGGGCCCAATTCGTCGTGAAAGACAAGAACACGGCGCAGGCGCTTGCCGACCATCCTGACATCAGCACGATCCGGGCACTGGTGGCGTCGGGAGAAATCGATGCTCAGAAATCGATGTTGTTCATTCCTGGCTCAGAAAGCGGGATGCGGCAATCTGCTGTTCCCGGATTGGCACTGGGAGAGACAATTGTCGATCTCACGGGAAAAAGTCGACGCGTCTGGAATCCCGGCGCAAGCCGGCTCGAGGTCATCGTCAACGAGGCATTCCACAAATTCCTGCCAAGTCCCGATCGCATCATCCTGCGCAAATTGCCTGCGCCCTACAATCATTACGTTCGCTCGGACGGTCCGATCTACGTCAACCTTTTTGGCAAGCGCGAGGCTGTCGCCTCGACACTAGACGTCACGCTTGCGGTACGGAGCCCAGCCCTCAAATTCCGCGTGCCCTCGGTCCCGTTCCTGCAATTGCCATTGGCCTTCACAGGCGAGATCAGGTTCTTTTATCGAACGAATTTGCCTGAGGTCGCCCCGATCGTCGCGAAAGCCGATTTCGTTAGACGTGGATTTACCTTTGGCGACACACTGCCTGTGGAAATAGCGGTTCCGCGCTGGCTGCATGAGCTCGACCAGCGAGCTGACATGGGAGGAGGTATCGCATTTCCGAGAGGCGGCCGGGCGTCGTTCGCAAAATGGCTGGATGAACTCGAAACGACGGCGACACCCAGTCAGAAGGCCGATATTGAGGCGTTCCGCCAATCCACGTTGCTGTCGCTTGAGGATGAAGCTTTCATTCCGCCTGGCGCGATGAGCGCCGTCCGAGACTTCCTCGAGACACAGGCAAAACCAATTGAGATGCCGCCGCCGGAATTTGTCTATCTGGCGCCATCCGACCAGCAACAGCCGCTTGCGCGCTGGTATCAAAGGCAAGGAGTTGCTCCTTCGCCTTCAGACCGGCCTCTTTTGTTTCGACGGCCAGCACCGCCGGCAGGCAACCCTGCGCCTGGGCAAGACGCGGCCGCTGGCGCCGCCAACGCTGCGTCGGCCGGTAAACGCCCGCCAAGAACCCTGCAGCTTCAGGACGAGAGCGGCAATGTGATCGCCGCCACAGTGCTGGGCACCGGGCCGGCCAGTCCGGAGCGGGTTTATGTGCCGCCGGCCGACGGACCAAAGGCGCGCGGCGACGAACCGGAGCTGATGGACAAGTCGCATATTCTGTATCGGGACCCGGAGACGGGCGAAGCGTACGTCCTGCCATGGGTGCGCGGCGGCTCGCAGGACCACGTCCCGGGCAGCCAGGGACGACCGGAAGGAGAGACCGTGCCGCCGCAGGCAATGCCGGCCAGGAAGGCAATCGAAGCAGCGCCGCCAACGACCCATTCGCTGCAGCAGGTCCGCAACATGCGGCAGCCTGAAAAATGGAAGGCCGGCGAGACTTACAC
>NZ_RZOI01000610.1:0-3740 GCF_004022645.1 Mesorhizobium sp. M4A.F.Ca.ET.020.02.1.1
TTCCGGGTCCGGTCTTCCTCTGCGTCGGCCGCGTCGCGGTCGAGAAGAACCTGGGCGCCTTCCTCGACCTCGATTTGCCCGGCAGCAAGGTCGTCGTTGGCGAGGGACCGGAACTCGCAAAGCTCAAGGCGCGCTATCCCAACGCCCATTTCCTCGGCCACCGACCGAATGACGAGCTGGCCGAGATCTACGCCTCGGCCGACGTCTTTGTCTTTCCGAGCCGTACCGACACCTTCGGCAACGTCATCATAGAGGCGCTGGCCAGCGGCACGCCGGTCGCCGCCTATCCGGTGACGGGTCCGATCGACATCGTCGGCGACGGTGTCGGCGGGGCGGTGTCGGGGGACCTGCGCGAGGCAGCCCTTGCCGCGCTTCACGTCGACCGCGCAGAGGCGCGCCAGCGCGCCATGCGCTACAGCTGGACGGCCTGCGCGGAGATGTTCCTCGACACGGTCGAAGAAGCGCTGGGAACGACGCGCAAGCTGGCCGCCTGATGGTGCCAGCGCCCAGGATGTATTGAGATTCAGGTCAGGCCGAACTGAGAATGCTGGGCTCGGGAACCGGAGCGGAGCCGTTCCTAAAGTACGCCAGCACCACAAGCGCAGGAGCCTGCCGTTCGCATTGCGGCCTCACCTGAATACCATGCATCCTAGAACAGACGCCCGCCGTCCGGCACCCTGTGCTCTATGGCGCCGAGCACGACCGCGCCCTCCTCGTCCGGAAAGCCGAGCGTTAGCACTTCCGACATGAACTTTCCGATCTGGCGCGGCGGAAAGTTGACCACGGCGAACACCTGCCGGCCGACAAGCGTCTCCGGCGCGTAGTATTTCGTGATCTGCGCCGAGGACTTCTTCACCCCGATCGCCGGACCGAAATCGATCTTCAGCTTGAATGCCGGCTTGCGCGCCTCGGGGAATGGCTCGGCCTCGATGATGGTGCCGGCGCGAATGTCGACCCGGTCGAAATCGGCGAAACTGATCTCGGGCTTGCGCGCGCCACTCGCACTCATCTTGGGTCCTGATCCGGCTCAGGCGGTGCCGTAGGTCTCGAACAGGACGCCGGCAAGCGCGTCCTTGGCCGAGGTTCCCGACCAGACCACGAACTGGAACGCCTGGAAATAGCATTCGCAGGCTTCGAGCGCCGACGACAGCAGCACCTCGACCTGCTGGCTCGACGGCTCGACCCCACCGGCAAGCAGCAGCGACTGGCGGAACATGATCGCGCCTTCCTGCTCCCACAGGTCGAAATGGCCGAACAGCATCTGTTCGTTGATCAGCGACAGGAGCCGCATCACTTCCAGCGCGCGCGCTTCCGGCACCTTGATGTCGAAGGCGCAGGCCAGGTGCAGCGCCTCGAAATCCTCCATCCAGGAGAAGGAGACGTGATAGTCGGTCCAGCTTCCCGCCACCGAAATCGAAATCTCGTCGTCGCCGGCACGCTCGAACGACCAGTCATTGTTGTGCGCCACCTGCTCGATGACGTCCACCGGGTGGATTTCGCGGGAGAATTCGAGTTCGAGAAGTTCCATGGATGCTTCCTGTGTTCAGGGGAGCGCCGCACGCTCCGCGGGGCACACACGACGAACAATCTTGTCTAGAACTCGGACGGCCAGGACTTTCTCAAACGCAAAGACCCAGACCGAACCCCACCGCCCGGCGCATGATCCCTGCTTCGAATCATGCAACAAATTCAGTCTATTGATCGGGAGTCGCGTGACCAGCCCAATTTTTCGCACTGCGTCATTCGCATGTGGAAAGGCGCTGTCGCGATGATTCATGCAATGCCGGTAAGCGATTCACGGCAAAGCGCTTTTTCGGATTGTGCTTTGTGGAAAAGTTTAACGATTATTTTTTTGTTTTGGGCTTCGCCGCCGCCGCTGGTGCGGCCTGGCCGGTGAGTTCGGCAAGCCTGGCCTCGAGCGCCTCAATACGGGCGGCGAGCAGGACGTTGTCCTCCCTCGCCTTCACCGCCATCTCGCGCGCGGCCTCGAATTCCTCGCGCTGCACTACATCCATGGTATTCAGGATTCGCTCGGCCTGGCCCTTGAAGGCCGTCTCCACCTCGCGCCGCACGCCTTGCGCGGCGCCGGCGGCATCCGTCATCAGCTTGGCGAATTCATCGAGAATGCGGTTCGGTCCGGTCGACATGGCAAATCCTCGCTTGCTCGATTTGACGTAGTGGCGCGCGGCGCGGAATGCAAGCGCAGCCTTGCCTTGACCCTGCCAAAACCCTGCCGCATGGTCCGCGCCCGAAACCAGACCGCGCCCGGGAGACCCTGTTGAGCGAATATTTTCTGTTGCCGCTGACCTCCCTGCCCTTCCCCAACATCGATCCGGTCATCGTCCAGATCGGCCCGCTGGCGGTGCACTGGTACGGCGTCGGCTACATCGTCGGCATCCTCTTTGCCTGGTGGTACGCCAAGCGCCTGGTCACCAATGCAAGACTGTGGCCCGACGGCGCCTTGCCGATGAAGCCGGAAGATCTGGACGACTTCATCGTCTGGGCAGCGATCGGCGTCGTGGTCGGCGGGCGAACCGGCTATGTGCTGTTCTACGACCTGCCGCGCTACATCGCGCATCCGCTGGATATCGTCGCCGTCTGGCAGGGCGGCATGTCGTTTCACGGCGGCCTGCTCGGCGTCATCCTGGCGATGACCCTGTTTTCGCTCAAGCGCGGTATCCGCACGTGGACGTTGTTCGACGTCGTGTCGGCCGGCGTGCCGGTCGGGCTTGGCCTCGTGCGCGTCGCCAACTTCATCAACTCCGAGCTCTGGGGCCGGCCAACCGACGTGCCATGGGCGGTGGAGTTTCCCAATGGCGGACCGTTTTCGCGCCATCCGAGTCAGATCTATGAAGCCCTGCTCGAGGGCCTGGTGCTGTTCCTCGTGCTGCGCTTCCTCACCCATTCCAGGCTGAAGCTGAAGACGCCGCGCTTCGTCGGCGGCGCCTTCATCTGTGGCTATGGCCTGTCGCGCATCTTCGTCGAGTTCTTCCGCGAGCCCGACCAGCAGCTCGGCTATCTGCTTGGCACCAACTGGCTGACCATGGGCATGATCCTGTCGACGCCCATGGTGCTGGCCGGCATCTGGGCGATGGCCACCGCCAGGCCGGTGACGCAGACGCAACCGGCATGACGCGGCTGAAGACCCGCATCATCGATCTCATCGGCACGGTGGGGCCGATCCCCGTCAGCGAATACATGGCGCTGTGCCTTTTCGACCCCGAGGACGGTTACTACACCACGCGCGAGCCTTTCGGCGCCGCGGGCGACTTCGTCACCGCGCCGGAGATCAGCCAGATGTTCGGCGAGCTGGTCGCCGTCTGGCTCTACCAGGCCTGGCAGGCCGCTGGCCGGCCTCTGCCCGCCACCGTCGCCGAGATCGGCCCCGGCCGCGGCACGCTGATGCAGGACTTGCTGCGCACCTTCCTGCGCCTCGATCCCGCTTTCGCAGGCGGCGCCACCTTCGCCATGATCGAGGCAAGCCCGCGCCTGACCGAAATCCAGCAGCGGACGCTCACCCGCCAGCCGGTGAGACTCGACTGGCACGAATCCGTCGAAACGTTGCCGAAGGCGCCACTCTTCATCGTCGGCAACGAACTGTTCGACGCCGTGCCCATCCGCCAGTTCGTCCGCAGCGGTGCCGGCTGGCGCGAACGGATGATCGGCCTCGACGATGACGATGGCCTGCGCTTCTTCGCCGGCGCAGGCCATCGTCATCGTCGAGGCCGATCATCCGTTCG
>NZ_RZOI01000611.1:0-3740 GCF_004022645.1 Mesorhizobium sp. M4A.F.Ca.ET.020.02.1.1
AGATAAGGCACAATGATCGCGGTCAGCGTCATCAGCATGATCACGGCGCTCGCCGAGCCGACGGCCATCTCGTTGCGCTTGAAGGTGAACTCGTACATGAAGTTGGACGGCAGCCAGGCCGAACCGCCCGGTCCGCCGCTGGTCAGCGCCACCACCAGGTCATAGGACTTGATGGCGAGGTGGGCGAGCACGATGAAGGCCGACAGGAACACTGGCCGCAGCAGCGGAATGACGATGCGGCGGTAGAGCTGGAAGGTGGTGGCGCCGTCGATCTGCGCCGCCTTCATGATCTCACCGTCGATGCCGCGCAAGCCGGCCAGGAACATCGCCATGATGAAGCCGGAGGCCTGCCAGACTCCAGCGATGACCACGGTGTAGATGACGAAATCCTTGTTCTTGATCCAGTCGAAATGGAAGCTCGTCCAGCCCCACCGGTGCAGCGTCTGCTCGAGGCCGAGGCCGGGATCGAGGAACCATTTCCAGGCGACGCCGGTGACGATGAAGGAGAGCGCCATCGGGTAGAGGTAGATCGGCCTGAGCATGCCTTCGCCGCGGATCTTCTGGTCGAGCAGGATGGCCAGGAACAGGCCGAGCGCCAAGCAGATAAAGATATAGAGGAAGCCGAAAATGCCCATGTTGGTGATCGAGGTGTACCAGCTCGACGGCGGGTCGCTCTCGAAGGTCCAGCGCCACAGCCGCTGATAGGCGCGCGGCCCGGTAATGGCGTAGGACGGGAAGGTCTTGGAATTGGTAAAGGACAAATAGATCGTCCATAGGATGAAGCCATAGACGAAGACGATCGTCGCCGCGAAGCTCGGCGCCAGCACGATCTTCGGCAACAGATCCTGCAGCCGCGAGCGAACGGACGCTCCTGGGCGGGCGTCGTGCTCCGGTGTCAGCTTCGCGGTGGTTTCGGCTACTGTGCTCATCGGCTCATCCAGTACCGGTTCGTCGGGGGCCGACCGGCGCAAAGCGCCAGCCCGGGCAATCCCGGACCTTGCCTCGTTAGAAACCTCCCCGCCAGGGCGGGGAGGTCGTTTCAAGCATCGCTTACTTGGCGTCGTCGATCGCCTTGACCAGCTCGGTCACGGCCTCGTCCGAGGTCTTGATCTGGCCATGAACGAACTTCGAGACGACGTCCTTGTAGGCGTTGGCAACGGCCGGAGGCGCGCCATAGCCCTGGGCCAGCGAACCGAACAGCGTGCCGCCTTCGTTGGCCGCCTTCAGGTCGGCGATACCCTTCTTGCCGCAAGCGTCGAAGTCGGTGTCAGGCACGTCGGTGCGGGCCGGAACCGAACCCTTGACGACGTTGAAGGCCGACTGGAAGCTCTTCGACAGCGTGGCGGTGGCAAGCGCTGCCTGGGCGGCCTTGCGGTCGTCCGGAACGTTGAACATGCCGAACATGTCGGAGTTGTAGATCACCGAGCCGTCGGTGCCCGGGAAGCGATAGCAGAGGAAGTCGGTGCCCGGGGTCTTCTTGGCGGCGTGGAACTCGCCCTTGGCCCAGTCGCCCATGACCTGAACCAGCGCGTCACCCTTGATGACCATGGCGGTGGCGAGGTTCCAGTCGCGGCCCGAGAAGTTCGGGTCGACATAGGTGACCAGCTTGGCGAGGTTGTCGAACGACTTCTTCATCGTGTCGGACTTCAGCGATTCCTCGTCGAGGTCGTTGAAGGCCTTCTTGTAGAATTCCGGCCCGCCGGTCGACAGCACGACGGAGTCGAACATTGTGGCTTCCTGCCAGTTCTGGCCGCCGAGCGCGAGCGGGATGACGCCCGCCGCCTTGGCCTTGTCGAGCAAGGCGACGAAGTCGTCGAAGGTCTTCGGCTCGGCGCCGCCGATCTTGTCCATCACCGCCTTGTTGATCCACAGCCAGTTGACCGAGTGGACGTTGACCGGAGCCGCGACCCACTTGCCGTCGTAGACCGAGAATTTCTGCAGGGCTGCCGGAACCGACTTGTCCCAGCCTTCCTTCTTGGCGGTCTCGGTCAGATCGCCCATGACGCCGGCAGCGGCATAGTCGAGCACGGTATAGCCGAGCATCTGCGAGGCGGTCGGATAGTTGCCGGCCGCGACCATGGCTTTCAGCGCCGTCATGGCGGCGTCGCCGCCGCCGCCGGCCACCGGCACGTCCTTCCAGGCATAGCCTTCCTTGGACAAATCCTCCTTGAGGACGTTCAGAGCAGCCGCTTCGCCGCCCGACGTCCACCAATGCAGCATCTGCACTTCCTTGACGTCGGCGGCATGCGCCGAAAACGCAAAGGTCGACGCAAGAGCCGTTCCGATAAGCAGTTTGCGCAACATGTGGTTCCTCCCTTGTTGCAATGCACACAACCGACGGACGTCCGCCGGGGTCTTCCCAACTCAGCCGACCCACCAACCGGTGCGCTGGCCGCGATGAAACTGGATTGTCTTTTCCTCTGTATAGTCCTCGACAGCGCGCTTGCCGAGTTCACGTCCGAGACCGGACTGTTTGTAGCCCCCGAACGGCAGCTCGGGGTAACCTTCCATGAACGTGTTCACCCAAACAGTCCCCGAACGCACATTACGCGCCACCGACATGCAGGTGTCGATGCTGGCGCTCCACACACCCGCCGACAAACCATAGGGCGTGTTGTTGGCGATGTGCAACGCCCTTTCAATCGAGTCAAAGGTTAGCGCGGAGAGCACGGGCCCGAACACTTCCTCGCGTGCGATCGCCATGTCCTCGGTCACGCCGCGAATGATGGTCGGATCGAGATATTGGCCGGCATTTGAGGCGAGCTGGCTGCCGCCCGCATAAACAGAGCCGCCGTCTCCGGCCGCCGCCGTTACATAGCCGGCTACCTTGGTTAGATGGTCGGTGGAAATCATTGCGCCGACCTTGGTGCGGTCGTCGAGCGGATCGCCAACCGTCACCCTGGCGGTCAACGCCTTGACGGTCGCGAGGAAGTCGTCGGCGATCGCCTCATGTACGATCAGCCGGCTGCCGGCGTTGCAGCATTCGCCGGCGTTGAAGAAGCCGCCGAACACCGCGGCATCCGCCGCCGCTTCCAGATCGGCGTCGGGGAAGACGATCTGGCCGTTCTTGCCACCGAGCTCCATCGACACCTTCTTCAGGGAGTTCGAGGCGGCAGCCATCGTCATCTTGCCGACGCGGGTGGAGCCGGTGAAAGACACCATCTCGACCAGCGGATGGTTGACCATCGGCGCGCCGACATCGCTACCCAGGCCGGCAAGGATGTTGACGACACCCGCCGGCAGGCCTGCTTCAAGCAGGATGTCGCCGAGCACGAAGGTCGAGGCCGAGGTCATCTCGCTTGGCTTCACCACCGCCGTGCAGCCGGCGGCGAGCGCGAAGGGGAGCTTCTGGCTGATGATCAGGAAGGGGAAATTCCACGGCGTGATGATCGAGACGACGCCGATCGGCTCACGCAGCACAACGCCCAGCATGGCGTCGCCGAGATTGGCGTAGCTCTCGCCGTGCAGCGTGCGGGCGAGCGAGGCGGCATAACGCCAGATGTCGACGGCGCCGCCGATCTCGCCGCGCGCCTGGGCGATCGGCTTGCCGGATTCCAGCGCGTCGAGCCTGGCGATCTCTTCCAGCCGGACCTCGATCAGGTCGACCGCCTTGAGCAGGATGGCGGCGCGCTCGGATGCCTTCATGCGCGGCCAGGGGCCGGCCTCGAAGGCCCTATGCGCGGCAGCCACCGCGGTCTCGACTTCCGCTTCGCCGGCCTGAGCATAGCGCGAGACGGCAA
>NZ_RZOI01000612.1:0-3716 GCF_004022645.1 Mesorhizobium sp. M4A.F.Ca.ET.020.02.1.1
GCGGAAGGGGTCGGAGGTAAACCGCCGTGAAGCGGAAGGAACAGGCTTTTCCTGCCTGCTCCGGCACTATGGCAATAAACCCATAAGGTGTTTTTTCCTGCGCCTGCGCTTTCCGCGTGTGCCGGATTGCACGGTCCCGATCGGTTCAGGGGAACCGGGAGCGTGCGTTGGCTGTTTCTTCCGGAGTTCGCGCGACAGTCGAGAGATTCCGATGATCGAGAGACTTTTCACCAGGATTGCCAATTGGGTGGCTCATGTGGCCGGTATGCCGCCGACCTTCGCCGCCTGCGTGCTGATCGTGGTCGTCTGGGCGCTGAGCGGGCCGTTCTTCGGCTTTTCCGACACCTGGCAGCTCGTCATCAACACCGGCACCACCATCGCCACCTTCCTAATGGTGTTCCTCATTCAGAACACCCAGAACCGCGACGGCGCGGCGATCCAAGCCAAACTTGACGAACTGATCCGGGTGGGCCGCGCCCACAATCACTTCATTGGCATCGAGCATCTGACTGAATCGGAGGTCGAGGAGATCCGCGCGAAGTGCGAGCGAGCGGCGAAACGGCATGACCGCAAGATCGCCGAACTGGCTGCCAAGAAGGCCGTGGCGGGCAAGAACGGTGCAAGGAAGAAGGCTGCCGCCTGAGCGGGTCCGCCAAAGCGGTTCATCATTTCAATGAAACGCTGAACCGTTCTGTCTCTTGTTTCTGACGCAATTCCGTACGGAAAACTTTCTGGAATTGCTCTAGCGGCTCATGAAGGCCGCGAAAGCGTCCTTGTGGTCCGGATGCCAGCGCGACAGGGCCGGCCGGTTCTCGATGATATCGCCGATCGCCCAGGCCATGCGCTTTTCGTCCATCGGCCGCGCCACCTCATTGTCGGGGCAAAGGATGTAGAAATCGCCGTGCTTGAGCGAGGCGAGCATGAAGTCGATGACCTGCTCGCCGGTCCAGGCGCCGGCCGGCTTCTCGGTCGCGCCTTCGGTCAGGCCGGTATAGGTGAAGCCCGGGATGAGCAGGTGGGCGGAGACCCTGGCGCCGGGCTCGTTGCGCAGAGCGTGGGCAAGACCCTCGCTGAAGGTCTTCACGCCGGCCTTGGAGACGTTATAGGCGAGATTGCCGGGCGGCGTGGTGATGCCCTGCTTGGAGCCGGTGTTGATGATCAGGCCGGTTTTGCCCGAGGCCAGCATGGCCGGCGCGAAGGCCTCGACACCATGCACGACGCCCCAGAAATTGATGGCGAGAAGCCGCTGCCAGGCATCCCGGTTTTCCCACGGTTTGCCGGGATTGTTGCCGACACCGGCATTGTTCATCAGCAGCGACACGTCGCCGAAGGCGCCTTGCGCCGTTTCCGCCAGCCGATCGACTTCGTCGGCCGCGGAAACATCCGTGGCGACGGCAAGCACGTCGCCGCCGATCGCGGCGACCGCCCGGCTTGCCTCGTCGAGGCGCGCCCCGCCGATATCGGCCAGCACGATCTTCATGCCCATGGCCGCAAACCTCTTCGCGGCGGCAAGGCCGATGCCGCTGGCGCCGCCGGTGATGACGGCGACGTTGCCGGAGGCGAGGGCCGGGAGGGCGGACTGGAATTCGGCGTCGGTGGTCATGGCAGGGTCCTTGTTCGAGGTTGCGCCGAACTTAACGCCGGATCAGGCTCAGGCAAGTCCGCTTCGACGTTGGCGGGTTGACCGCATGGGCGGCCGCCGCGCATGCTGCCCCCATCGAAGGAGACTGCCGATTGACCGACTGGGCCGAAATCCTGAAGGAGCAGACCGCCACCGGCGACCAGATGGGCCGCGAGGTGCCGAAGATGCTGGCCAATCCCGACATCAGCGAGGCGCAGGTCAAGACACTGTTCTCGGCTTTGGAGAAGCAGGCCGACTTCGTCGAGAAGCTGCGCATGGCGCTGGAGAAATTCGACCATGACTTTCCCGTCATCAAGGCGGCCGAGCGGCTGGAGGAACGCTATGCCGACCTCGCGGCGTCAGTGGCTGAAAAGCTGAAGGCCATGCGGACGTAGCGTCGTCTACTTTTCGATAAGCCTCTCGAAGCGCCTGTCCGGCACGAACCAGGTTATCGCCACCGCCACATAGAGGGCGACGCCAATCCACTGGTTGACGAAGGTGAGCAGCACACCAGCTATGTAGATCGCCAGCGAAACCTTGCCCTTCCTGTCTTGGCCCACCGCCCTGGCAAAGGTCGTGTCCGCGCCGTGCAGGTGGCGCAGCTTGGTTACCAGGATCGTGTAGGCGACGGCGCAGAGCGCCAGGTCGGCGCCGTAGACGGCGACCGGCACCGGCGCGAAATGGTTCTCGCCCATGAAAGCGGTCGTCACCGGCATCAGCGACAGCCAGAACAGAAGGTTGAGGTTCGCCCACAGGACATATCCGTCGACGCGCTGCACGGTGTGGAACATGTTGTGCAGATTGTTCCAGTAGATGCCGACATTGATGAAGGACAGGACGTAGCTGAAGAAGACCGGCCACAACGGCGCGAGGGTGGAAAAATCCTCGCCATGCGGCACCTTCAGCTCCAGCACCATGATGGTGATGATGATGGCGACGACGCCATCGGTGAATGCTTCGACCCGTCCTTTGCCCATCGATTCTCCCCTTGAACAGGCGAAGGGTACGAGAGGATTTCGCGTGGCGCCATACTGACCATCCTGTCAGGAGCGTATTGGGCGAGCGGAACGGCCGTCACCATCTGCACGTTAGGCGGGCATTCCCCAAAAAGAAGGACGTCGAGATGACGACCTACGCTCAAGCCATGACGCGCGACAATGAATTCGGCGGCGGCGCCGCGACCACCGCCGTCGCCGCCATGAGCGCGGCGCTGTTTGCCGGAAGCACGGTACTGACGCCGCTCTACGTCATCTACAAGCAAGCCTTCGGCTTTTCCCAGATGACGCTGACGCTGGTCTATGCCGTCTACGTCGTCGGCAATCTGGCGGCGCTGCTGGTGTTCGGACGGCTGTCGGATGCCATCGGCCGCCGCCCGGCCGCCCTGGCGGCGATGGCGACCGCCCTTGTCAGTGCGCTGGTCTTCCTGTTCGCCGAAAATGTCGCCTGGCTCGATATCGCCCGCATCCTGAGCGGTCTTGGCATCGGCGTCGGCGCGGGAACAGGCACCGCCTGGCTCGCCGAGCTGCTCGACAGCGAGGACAGATCGCGCGCCGCAACCATCGCCACCAGCACCAATTTCGTCGGCCTCGGCCTCGGCGCGCTGGTGTCGGGGATGCTTGCCGAATACGCGCCCTGGCCACTCAGGCTGACATTCGCGCTCTATCTGGCGCTGCTTGCCCTGGTCACGCTCTTGATCTGGCGCACCCAGGAAACCGTGTCGCGGCCAGGGCGGCTCTCGGACGTCTCGATGTGGCCACGGCTGTCGGTGCCCGCCGACATCCGCGCGGCCTTCGTGGCGCCGGCGGTGACTGGCTTCGGCGCCATGGCGCTGGTCGGCTTCTACGCGGCGCTGGCGCCAAGCATTCTGGCGCAGCAGTTGCAGGTCACGAATCATGCCGAGGCCGGCGCGCTGTTCTTCGAGCTGTCGATGGTGGCGGCCGCGACCATCCTGCTGACGGTGCGACTGTCCAGCCGCATCACCATGCTGGCGGCGCTGGCGCTGATGACCCCAACCGTGGCGCTGGTCGTTGCCGCGCAAGTCTATGCGTCCATGGCAATCATGATCGCCGCAACCGGCTTGTGCGGCGTGGCGGCG
>NZ_RZOI01000613.1:0-3714 GCF_004022645.1 Mesorhizobium sp. M4A.F.Ca.ET.020.02.1.1
CCGTTGATGCCCTCATGTGCAAGCAGCAGCGTGCCCTTGATGCCGCGCCCGCAGCAGAAGGCTGCGAGCGGCGCGCGCAGCGCCTCGAAGCCGTCGAGCCGGGCAAATTTGTACAGCGCGGCGACGCGCACAGAATTGGTTCGGGTGGAAATTGTCATCGCCATGCCACTAAACCGTGGTGAAAGCCGATTCAAGGCGGAGCGGACCAGCCGCCTTCCGGGAAAGCGGCTGACACTCGTCGCCGGTGCGTGACATCGCGACACGCCTCGTTTCGTGGACTCGGGATACCCCTTCTGCTAATCGGTTGAAATCGATCGATACCGGAGAGAGCAAGCGAATGCCCAGCAAGACCGAGAAGCTCCTGTCGCTCCTCAATGGCCAGCCGGTCATCCCGGTGCTCAAGATCGCCAATGTCGCCGACGCGGTACCGCTTGCCCGCGCGCTCGCCCGCGGCGGCCTGCCGGCGATCGAGATCACGCTCAGGACCGCCGATGCGCTGGAAGCGATCCGGCGCGTCGCCGGCGAGGTCGAGGACGCCATCGTCGGCGCCGGCACCATCCTCGACGCCGGGCAGTTCGATGAAGCAGCCCGCGCCGGCTCGAGATTCATCGTCAGCCCCGGCATCACCAGCCAGCTCCTGGCCGCGGCCAGTGACAGCGATGTGCCGCTGCTGCCCGGCGCCATCACGCCCGGCGAGATCATGGCCGCCCGCGAGGCCGGCTTGCGCTTCCTGAAATTCTTCCCTGCCGAGCAGTCCGGCGGCATTGCCTCGCTGAAGGCCTTCGCCTCACCGCTCGCTGACGTGAAGTTCTGCCCGACCGGCGGCATCAGTGCCAGGAACGCCGCCGACTATCTTGCTCTGCCCAACGTCATCTGCGTCGGCGGATCCTGGGTGGCGCCCGACGACATGGTCAAGGCCGGCAAGTGGGACGAGATCGAAGCCCTGGCGCGCGCGGCGAGCCAGCTCACGAAGTAGCGTCCTGGACACGAAAAGCCCGGCCGGCTCGAGCCGACCGGACCAGTTGCTGGAATGCAATCAGCTGCAGAGCTTCTCGACGACCTTCTTGTGGTGAACCCAATGCTTGACGTGATCCGCAGGCCCGAGCCCATTGCTGACAGGTCGGCAAGCGCTGGTTCCCGCTCATGGATTCGAACCACGATTCACGCCTTCAAAGGGCGCTGTCCTACCATTAGACGAAGCGGGAGAGCAGGCGCTTGTCGTTAGCATCCCGGCACGGTCGAAGCCAGAGCCGAGCGGACGGTTCCGCGGGCGTTGCCCGCCAAAAAGCAAAAAGCCGCGCGGGTCGCCCGGCGCGGCTTTTGCGATTGTCTGGCCTGTCGCCTACTTGGTCTGGAAACGGGCGACCGAGAGGAACTTCACGGCGTTGCCGGTGAACCGGTTGGCATCCGCCAACTGGTTGTCGGCCTGGAAGCCTGCCGTATAGACCTCGCTCGGCGGCGTATGCACGATGTTGTAGGCATAGCGCGGCGCCGTCGTCGCGCTGGAGACCGTGGCGACGTATTCGCCGCTGTTCAGTGCCCAGCGCGCGGCCTGCGGCGCGGCGGCAACCACCATTGCCTTCGGCCCGGGCTTGAGGTCGCGGGCGCTGGCCCTGGCTTCCTTGCGCGTCGTCTTCACGCCGGCACCGATTGCCAGCGCCGGATCGGAACCGGCCGGGCGGCTGGCGATGGCGTCGCGCGGGGAGGCCGCATCGACGCCGGACGGATCGTTGAATGCCGAGCGCGGCTCGAGCGAGGCGACCTGATAGTCGCCACTGGCGACACTGGCCTCGGTCGTGGCGTTGGCCTCGTCGAGAACGGCCTTGACTTCATCCGGCTTGACTTCATCCGGCTTGACTTCGTCCGCCTTGGCCTCATCCGGACGCGCGCTGGGCAGGACCGAGAACGCATCGGTCGCGGTCTTGTTGTGCTGGGCGGTGTCGGCCAGCGCCAGCAGCACGCTCTTGTCCTGCGCCGCGAGATCGGCCGGAAGCGAACGGTCGGGTCGCCAGGTCGGCAGCGGAACGTTGTTGTTGACCGCCGCCTGCGCTGGATCGGCATCGGCGCCGGCCGGATTGGCCATGCCGAAGGGCACGTTGACCGGCGCATGCGCCGTCGCCACCGACTGCTCGGTGGTCGCCGAGGCGTCGGCCACGCCGAATGGCACGTTCTCAGGCGTCTGCTGGCCGACATCGGTCTTCGGTCGCGGCGCGAAGTCCGGCAGCGGGACCTCCTTTGGCGGCAGCGCCGCGATGATCGTCTCCGGCGTGTCCTGCTCAGGTTCCGAATCGGCCGAATTGTCGTCGGCGATCTGTGGAATGTTGGCGCGCTGCGCGTCCTGGGGTGACACGATCGCGATGCCAGGCGGGTTGCTGCGCTTGGCGGCCGCCGCCGGCTTCACGCTCTTCGGCTTGGGCGCAGGCGCGGCAGTCGCGACATCGGCGCTGTCGTCGGCCTCGTCATCGCCGCCGCCAAACCAGGCAGCAAGCAGCCCGCCGGACCGCTTGGTCGAACCGCCGGCGCTGGCCAGTTCAATGTTGGGGGTACCGGCGCCCTTGCGGGCTTTGTAGGCGGCCAAAGCCTGTTCATAGCCCGGCAGCGGCCTGCCGTCGCTCGGAACGTGCAGGGTCTTGCCGTTCGGGAACACCCCGACCAGTTCCTGGCGGCTGATGCCAGGCCAGTGGCGCACATTGCCGACATCCATATGCACGAACGGTGAGCCCGACGAGGGATAGTAGCCGACGCCGCCGCCCTGCATCTTGAGACCGATGTTGCGCAGCTTCTTCAGCGGCACGCCGGGGATATAGAAGTCCATCGCCTTGCCGAGCATATGCTGGCTCTTCTCGGCGACACCCCGGCTGCGGCTGCGCAGCATCGAGTTTGTCGCCGGCGAGCGGTAGCCGCAGACGACCTGGATGTAGTCGGTGGCGCCGCTCTGCCGGTAGGCCTCCCAGACGAGGTCGAGCAGCCGCGGATCCATCTTGGTCGGTTCGTTGCGGCGCCAGTCGCGCAGGATGATGTTGATCTTGCGCAGGCCCTCGGGATCGTAGCGCCCATTGCGCTTGTAGACGATCTCGGCCTTTTCGTGCGTGTGGAGATGATAGAGCTTCAGCGAACGAACTTCGGCGCTGGCGCCGGTCGCGGCAAGGAAACCAAGCGCAAAAACCACCGCTGCCAGCCATCTCGGCCAGACGCTCATGTGATAATGCCGCCCGTCTGTATGTCGTTCGACTTGGTTCAAATCAAATGGCCTTGCAGGCTGCCGTTTGTCCCCGGATTTGCCCAAACGGATGTGTTGTTCTCACATCCGAATATCGATCCTAATGGTTAATCATCGCTTATTGAAGCCGAAATGCGGTAACACCGTGGCGATATCCCGTCAAAAATATTGCACTGCGTTTCTTGGTAAATTGCTGGTTTAGATCATTTTTCCGCCTTTGGCCGAAACACGATCTGTTACCGCGGGCCTTAATTGCGTGATCGCAGCCATAATCGAGTCGTTGCGGCGCCGCCGGCGCCGCGATCAATGCCGAGCGGGCCCGCACCAGGGGACGGAACTGGTCCGGAGCTTGCGAAAAGGGCTCGGCGGGTCAGGAAGCAAGGCGCTCGATGCGGCCGCTTTCCGGGTCGATGCCGTATTCCTTGAGCTTCCTGTAGAGGGTCGAACGGCCGATGCCGAGACGGCGCGCGACCTCGCTCATCTGGCCATTGTAA
>NZ_RZOI01000614.1:0-3713 GCF_004022645.1 Mesorhizobium sp. M4A.F.Ca.ET.020.02.1.1
GTACAGCGTCCAGCCGGCGCCGGTCGGTCCGCCGGGCGCGAAGAAGCTCGACACCAGGACCAGCACGGCGAGCAGGTAGATCCAGTAGCTCAGCATGTTGACATAGGGAAACACCATGTCGCGCGCGCCGACCATAAGCGGGATCAGGTAATTGCCGAAGCCCCCTAGGAAGAGCGCGGTGAGCAGGTAGATCACCATGATCATGCCGTGCATGGTGATGAACTGGTAATAGGCCTCGGGGGTGATGAAGTCGAACGTGCCGGGGAAGCCAAGCTGCAGCCGCATCAGCCAGGACAGCATCAGCGCCACGAAGCCGATCGCCGTCGCCGTCGCCGAATACTGGATGGCGATGACCTTGGCGTCCTGCGAGAAGACGTATTTCGTCCACCAGCTGTGCGGATGGTAAAGTTCCATTTCCGCGACTTCGGCCGGCGGTACGGCATCTGCAGGCGTGATATCGACCATGGCGGCACCTCCGTGCCCTGTTCAGCGTGCCTCGACAGTTTCGAGTTTTGCCGCAACGTCCAGACCAGACGCCGTCGCCTGGTCGGCCGAGCCCGTCTTCTGGGGCGCCGACAGTTGCGCGAAAGTCTGCTGCTGGCCTAGCCAGGCCAGGTAGTCCTGTTCGGTATCGACCATGACCACGCCATGCATCAGCGGGTGACCCTGGCCGCAGAGTTCCGCGCACAGGACCTGGAAGGTTCCGGTCCTGGTCGGGGTGAACCAGAAATAGGTGACTGAGCCCGGGATCATGTCCATCTTGGCGCGGAATTCCGGGATGTAGAAATCGTGCAGCACGTCGACCGAGCGCAGCACCATCTTGACCGGCTTGCCGATCGGCAGGTGCAGATCGGCCGCCTCGACCACGACATCGTCCTGGCCGTTGGGATCGCCGGGGATGACGCCGAGCGGATTTTCAGCCGTTATGTCGCGAGTGTCAGAGGTGCCGAGCTTGCCGTCCTTGCCGGGCAAGCGGAAGCTCCATTGCCATTGCTGGCCGATGACTTCGACCTCGGTCGCGTCGCTCGGGACAGTGACGAAGCGGCTCCAGACGAACAGGCCGGGCACCAGAAGGGCGGTAACACCCACTCCCGTGACGACCGTCAGCCACCATTCGAGGCGCTTGTTCTCCGGTTCATAGGCGGCGCGGTTGCCTTCCCGGTGGCGGAAGCGGAACACGCAATAGGCCATGAAAAGCACCACGGCGGCGAAGACGACGCCGGTGATCCAGAAGGTTATGATGATGGTGTTGTCGATATAGTCCCAGTTCGAGGCAATCGGCGTCCACCACCATGGGCTCAGGAAGTGAAACACCACAGAGCCCACAACAACCAAAACGAGTACAAGCGCAATGGCCATGTCCCGTCCTCCCGGCATTCGAGGGGGCGCGAAGCCGTCCCGGTGAATGCCGCTGGCATCATAGCGTGATTTGCGGTTGAAATTCCAGAGCCGACTATGCGTGGGATGTACATGTGGACAAACTGGCGCGTCCTGCAGTCACGGAGCCTCGTTTTCAGGTCGGACTGGATCGCGCGATGATCCAATCGGCGGCCGCCGCGAGATCGGCGACGGTCGCGGTCGGCGGCGGATCGAAGCGCTTCTCGTCGCCGCGGCGATATTTGCCGGTGCGCACCAGCAAGGCGCCCGAAAGCCCCGCGCGGAGCGCGCCGGCTATGTCGGCCTCGGCGTCGTCGCCAACCATGATCGCCTGTTCCGGCGGACAATTCATCGAGGCCAGCGCGGAGAGAAAGAATGCCGGTGACGGCTTGCCGAGAACGGTCGCGCGTTTCAGCGAGGCAAACTCCAGTGCGGCGACAAATGGCCCGGCATCGAGGCTGAGCGCGCCATCGGCATCGCGAAATGTCCGGTTAGTGGCGAGAGCCAGCAATTCGGCCCCCGCGACCAGTTCGCGGAACGCGTCGTTCAACACCGCGTAAGTCAATGCGTCGCCAGCGTCGCCGACGATGACGGCGCGCTTGTCGCGGGCCGGCAATTCGCCGAAATCCGGTTCGAGGCCGGGGTGGACCAGCAGATATGGCGCGCGGCCGTTGCGCAGCAGCCATTCGCGCGCGGCCTGCGCCGGGGTGAAGACATCGGCCTTGGCGGCGGTGAGGCCCATCGCCCCCAGATGGTCGAGAACCTTCTTTTTCGACGAGCGCGTGGTGTTGCTGACGAAGCGTATGGAAAAACCGGCCTGGCGCAGACGCGCGACGGCGTCGACCCCGCCCGATATGGCAGTCGCGCCATCATAGATGACGCCTGCGAGGTCCAGCAGCACGCCCCTTGTCATCACCCCAGCATGACGAGGAGCGCGCCATGCGTCAAATGCGAAAGGGATCAGATTGCGGCAAGTAGCTATGCTACCTATGCTTTCGTCGGGCCAAGTCGCCGGCGTGGGGCAGAGATCGACACCGAACTCAGATCAACAACAGCCCCTTCATGCTCGCATTGCCCTTTCGGCCGATGATGATGTGGTCGTGGACGCCGATGCCGAGCGGTTTTGCCGTTTCGATGATCTGCTTGGTCATCTCGATGTCGGCGCGCGACGGTGTCGGGTCGCCGGACGGATGGTTGTGGACCAGGATGATGGCGCTGGCCGAAAGCTCCAGCGCGCGCTTGACCACCTCGCGCGGATAGACCGGCGTGTGGTCGACGGTGCCGACCTGCTGCACTTCGTCGGCGATCAGCCCGTTCTTCTTGTCGAGGAACAGCACGCGAAACTGCTCGCGGTTTTCGAAGGCCATGGCTGACCGGCAATAGTCGAGAAGCTGCGTCCAGTTGGAGACGATTTCGCGGCCGTGCACCTCGCCGCGCGCCATGCGCTGCGCGGCCGCGGCGATCACCTTCAGGTCGACCGCCACCGAGGGGCCGATGCCCTTCACCTCCTGCAGCAGGTTGACCGGCGCGCCGAGCACTTCGGCGAAGGTGCCGAAGCGCGCCAGCAAGGCCTTGGCGATCGGCTTGGTGTCGACGCGCGGGATCAGCCGGAAGAGCAGCAGTTCGAGAAGTTCGTAGTCGGGGAGGGCGTCGGCGCCGGCGGCCGTGAAACGCTCACGCAAACGGTCACGATGGCCATGATAGTGCGGCTGTTATGGTGTCGCCCTCTTTTCGACCGCCGCTTTGCCGGCCGGCGGTTCGATCCCCCGCTCGGAGAAAAATCCCCGCTCGTCATCGCCGGTTTTTCCCATGAACCCGCCACCCCCGAAGGCTTTGAGGGAGACTAGGCCGGCAGGCCGGGGCGGTCGAGTTTTTTCGGCGAGAGCGTGAAGATCTCGCAGCCGGTGTCGGTGACGCCGATCGTGTGCTCGTATTGCGCCGACAGCGAGCGGTCGCGTGTGACCGCGGTCCAGCCGTCCGACAGCACCTTCACATGCGGGCGGCCGAGATTGATCATCGGCTCGACGGTGAAGATCATGCCCGGCCGCATCTCGACGCCTTCGGTGGCGGTGCCGTAGTGCAGGATGTTCGGCGCGTCGTGGAAAAGCTGGCCGACGCCGTGGCCGCAGAAATCGCGCACCACCGAGCAGCGCTCGGCCTCGGCATAGGTCTGGATGGCAGCGCCGATGGCGCCGGTGCGGGCGCCCGGCCTGATCGCGGCGATGCCGCGCATCAGGCACTCATGGGTGACCTCGAGCAGGCGCTCTGCGGCGCGCTTGATGGTGCCCACCGGATACATGCGCGAGGAATCGCCATGCCAGCCGTCGAGGATGTAC
>NZ_RZOI01000615.1:0-3706 GCF_004022645.1 Mesorhizobium sp. M4A.F.Ca.ET.020.02.1.1
CATCACCGGCGTGACCGGGCAGGACGGAGCCTATCTGGCGCAATTGCTGCTTGAGAAGGGTTATGTCGTCCACGGCGTCAAACGCCGCTCGTCCTCATCAAACACCGGGCGTATCGAAGACCTCTATGTCGATCCGCATGAGCGCGACGCACGCCTCTTCCTGCACTATGGCGATCTGACCGACGCGGCCAACCTGATCCGCCTCGTGCAGGAGACGCGACCCGCCGAAATCTACAATCTCGGCGCCCAGAGCCATGTCCAGGTGAGTTTCGAGAACCCGGAATATACGGGCAATGCCAATGCGCTGGGGACGCTGCGGCTGCTGGAGGCGATCCGTATCCTCGGCCTCGAAAGGTCGGTGCGCTTCTATCAGGCGTCGACCTCGGAACTCTACGGCAAGGCGTCGGTGGCGCCGCAGAACGAGACGACGCCCTTCCGTCCGCGCTCGCCCTATGCGGCGGCCAAGCTCTACGCCTACTGGACGACGGTCAACTACCGCGAGGCCTATGGCATGTTCGCGGCCAACGGCATCCTGTTTAACCACGAGAGTCCATGCCGTGGCGAGACCTTCGTCACCCGCAAGATCACGCGCGCGGTGGCCGCGATCCATCACGGGCGGCAAGATGTGCTCTATCTCGGCAATATCGACGCCAGACGCGACTGGGGCCATGCGCGCGACTATGTCGAGGGCATGTGGCGCATCCTCCAGCACGACGAGGCCGACGATTTCGTGCTGGCGACGGGCGAGACGCATTCGGTGCGCGAATTCGTCGAACTGGCCTTCGCCGAGACGGGGCGCACCGTGCTCTGGCAAGGCCATGACGCAGACGAAGTGGGTATCGACGCCGTTTCGGGCGCGGTCCTGGTGCGCATCGACCCACGCTATTTCCGGCCAACCGAGGTCGACCTCCTGGTCGGCGACGCGTCCAAGGCGAGAGCCGTGCTGGGCTGGTCGCACAGGACCGGCTTCAGGGATCTGGTGGCGGAAATGGTGCAGGCCGACCTCGCGGATTTTGACGATGCAGCCATGGCAGGGCGGACGTTCCGCCCGGGGGTGGGCCGATGACTTTCGATTTGAAGGGCAAACGGGTCTTCGTTGCCGGGCACCGCGGCATGGTCGGCTCGGCTGTCGCGCGCCGACTGGCAGGCGAGGATTGCGAAATCCTGACGGTCGCGCGCAGCGAGCTCGACCTTCTCGACCAGGCCGGCGTGCGGCGCTGGATGGCCGAGCACAGGCCGGACGCAGTGGTAATGGCGGCCGCAAAGGTCGGCGGCATCCTGGCCAACGACACGCTTCCGGTCGACTTTCTCCACGAGAACCTGGTGGTGCAGACCAATGTCATGGAGAGCGCCTTCCGCTGCGAGGTGCGGAAGCTCCTGTTCCTCGGCTCGTCCTGCATTTATCCGAAGCTCGCGCCGCAGCCGATCCCCGAAGACGCGCTGTTGACCGGTCCGCTCGAGCCCACCAATGAATGGTACGCGGTCGCCAAGATCGCCGGGCTGAAACTCTGCCAGGCCTACCGGCGTCAGTATGGCGTGGACTACATCTCCGCCATGCCGACCAACCTCTATGGTCCGGGCGACAATTTCGACCTCACCAGCAGCCATGTCGTGCCGGCCCTCATGCGCAAGGCGCATGAGGTCAAGCGTGCCGGCGGGAAGCAGCTGGAGGTCTGGGGATCGGGCAGGCCAATGCGCGAGTTCCTGCATGTCGACGACGCCGCCGATGCGCTTGTCTGGCTGCTGAAGAACTATTCCGGCGACGGCCACGTCAATGTCGGCTCGGGAGAAGACATCAGCATTGGCAAGCTTGCCCGCACGATCCTGTCCGTGGTCGGCGTCGAAGCCACGGTAACCTTCGACGCGACAAAGCCGGACGGCACGCCGCGCAAGCTGCTGGACGTGTCGCGCCTGTTTGCAACGGGCTGGCGGCCGCGCTGCTCGCTGCGCGATGGATTGGAACAGACTTATGGGTGGTTTCTGCGGCATGTCGAGACAGGCGACGTTCGCCTCGGCGCGGGCTGAGCCGCAATCGACGCTGATTGCCGCAGCATGAGGGGATGGGCTGGGCAGCCACCTTCTGGCAATGGCCAACGCAAAGTCGGTCGTGGACGCGTTCGGCTACAGGCGCAATCGTGTCGTCGATGGAAGAGCGGTTCCACGCCACACGCGCCACTCGCTCACCAGCGGCAACGGCGCCTTGTTCGCCGGCGCATGGCGAAAGGCTTCGCAGAAATTTTCCGATTCGTTTGAACCAATCCTTGGAGGGACGCGACCCAGCGCTGCGTAACAAACGCGGTCCACAAGGAGAACGTCCATGCCTATTCTTTCGAGAAACGTCTTGCTTGCCATCGCCGCCGCTTCAGTGGTGGCGGGCTGTAAGACGACCACCCCCCGGGATTGCGATAACCTCAAGCCGAACGTCACCTATCACGGCAAATGCTGCGGCATTGGCGATGCGCCGTGCCGCGAAGGCAAGAACGGCAACCACGACAGGCCCAACAGACCCGACCCTCGGCCGCAATGAGTGTAGGAGAGTAAGCCAGTGAGAGAGCAGGGCAATAGGGAATGATTAGCAGCGGCAAGATCCTGCTGCCGTATTGCCCTACTCTCTTGTTCCCGTGGGGATTTGTTAGGATGGTGGGCGTGACAAGGATTGAACTTGTGACCCCTGCAATGTCAATGCAGTGCTCTCCCGCTGAGCTACACGCCCATCCGATGCCGCGCATACACCATTTTTGATCCGGCGCGTCAATAGGTGGAAAAACGAAAGAAGGGCTCGTTTTGTCGCGCCCGAAGGCGCGCCGGGATCAAGCTGGAACGCCTCACGCCGCCTGCAGCATCTTCTCGACCTCGTTGACGAGGTCACGCAGGTGGAACGGCTTCGACAGTACCTTGGCGTCCTTCGGCGCCTTGGAATCAGGGTTGAGCGCTACTGCGGCGAAACCGGTGATGAACATGACCTTGAGGTCGGGATCGATCTCGGTGGCGCGGCGTGCAAGCTCGATGCCGTCCATCTCCGGCATGACGATATCGGTCAAAAGCAGCGAGAACGGTTCCTCGCGCAGCCGCTCATAGGCGCTGGCGCCATTGTCGAAATCGCTCACCTGATAGCCGGCGCGCTCCAATGCCTTGACGAGGAACCGGCGCATATCATCATCGTCTTCCGCCAGCAGAATGCGTGCCATCATGTCCCGTCCGAATCACCCGCCCGATGTTGATGCCGGGCAAGCCCGTTAACCATCCTGTATATGAGGAGGTGTCGGTAAACATCAAGTGAACGTTGGGCGCATAAGCCCGACTTTGACAACGGGGACAGAGCGCTGAAATGCTGGACATGCGGCCGGGGAGATGGCAGTTTTAGACCATGATGCAGTGCTGTTTCCTGGTTCGTTCACATTGAAGACGGCAGCCGAGGATTTTTCGGTCGTTCCACCCTTCGATATCCGATCGGGCGCCGAGCAGCGCGTTCCCTTCCTCTTCAATTCGCCGCATAGCGGCCGCTACTATCCCGAGCGCTTTTTGGCCATGGCCAAGCTCGACAGCAACGCCATCCGCCGGTCGGAGGATTGCTATGTCGACGAGTTGTTCGGCGGCGCCGTGGTGCTCGGCGCGCCCATGCTGGCGGCGAATTTCCCGCGCGCCTATCTCGACGTCAATCGGGAGCCCTGGGAGCTCGACCCGCGCATGTTCGCCGAGCCGGTGC
>NZ_RZOI01000616.1:0-3697 GCF_004022645.1 Mesorhizobium sp. M4A.F.Ca.ET.020.02.1.1
GACGATGGCGCGGGCCAGCGCCACGCGCTGCTGCTGGCCGCCCGACAATTCGCTAGGGTAGCGATGCGCGAAGTCGCCCATTTTGACCATGTCGAGCGCCCGCGTCACCCGCGCCTTGCGCTCATCCTGCCCGACGCCGCGCAACGTCAGTGGATAGGCCACGTTGCGGCCGACCGTCATGTGCGGGAACAGCGCGTAGTGCTGGAAGACGACGCCGATGTTGCGCTTGTGCGCCGGCACGCCGACGACGCTTTTGTCCCCGACCAGGAGCTTGCCACTGGTCACATCGGTGAAGCCGGCGATGACGTTGAGCGTCGTCGTCTTGCCGGAGCCGCTTGGCCCGAGCAGCGTCATGAATTCGCCGGGCTCGATGCGAAGCGAGACGCCGTCCAGCGCCTTGAAGCCGCCATAGGCCTTGCTGATCGACTCCAGGTCGATCGCCGCGCCCTTGCTCGCCTGCCTTGGGTTCATTGGCGTCCCTTCCGCTCGCGGCCAAGGAGAAGCATGCCGCCACCGATCAGGATCGTGGTGGCGCACAAAAGGATCGTGCCGACCGCGGCGACCGTCGGGTCGGCGTCGCGCGTGATGGAAGAGAAGATCTGCACGGGCAATGTCTTCAGGTAGGGATTGGTGATGAACAGCGACACGACGATCTCGTCGAAGGAGGTGGCGAAGGCGAACAGCAGGCCGGACAGGATGCCGGGCAGGATCAGCGGCAGCGTTACCGTGCGGAACGTCGTCAGCGCACCGGCGCCGAGGCTCGCCGCCGCCGTCTCCAGCCGCCTGTCGAACACTTCGAGACTGGCTGAGACGGCGATCAGCACGAAAGGAAGCGCAAGGATGGTGTGGGCAAGCACGAAGCCCAGCATCGTTCCGACCAGGTGGGTTTCGAGATAGACGGCATAAATGCCGATGGCCAGCACCACGCCGGGCACCACCATCGGCGTCAGCATCAGCATCCGCAAAAGGTTGGCCGGCCGCGCCTTCATGCGGTCGAGGCCAAAGGCCGCCAGCGTGCCGAGCACCGTCGCCAGCACCGCCACCAACGAGGCAACCTTGAGCGAGTTCAGGAAGCTGGTGGACCATTCCGGGCTTGTGGCGAAGTTCTGGTACCATTGCCAGGAGAAGCCTTGCGGCGGAAACGCCAGCGACTTGTTGGCGTTGAACGACATCGGCACGACGACGAGCGTCGGCGCCACCAGCCATATCGCCACCAGCAGGCAGACGAGCCCGAGGACGACGCGCGTGAGGGGCTTCATCTCCATCAGCGTCGCCCCGCTTCCCGGTGCCTGGAGCGCATCACCGGCGCCGCCAGCGCCAGCAGCAGGAAGGTGGCGACGAGCAGCACCACGCCCATCGCGCCGCCACGGCCCCATTGCAGCAGGCTGAGCACCTGCGTCTGCACCAGCGTTGACAGCATGGTCGAGCGCGGGCCGCCTAGCAGCGCCGGCGTGATGTAGAAGCCCAGCGCCAGGATGAAGACGATGATGGCACCGGCATAGACGCCCGGCAGCGACAGCGGCAGGTAGACGGTGAAGAACGCGCGGAACGGTGACGCGCCGAGGCTCCGCGCCGCTCGCATCAGCCTGAGGTCGATGCCTTTCATGACCGAATAGAGCGGCAGGATCATGAATGGCAAAAGCACCTGCGCCATGCCGATCACCACGCCGGTCTGGGTGCGGATCAGCTTGACGCCGCTGAAGCCAGCCGCGCGCAGCAGCGAATTGATGACGCCCGAATCCTGCAGCAGGATCACCCAGGACAAGGTGCGCACCACCCCGCTCACCCAGAACGGGATCAGCACGCAAAGCACCAGCATCAACCGGACGCGCGGTCCGACCGCGGTCATGAGATAGGCGTAAGGATAGGCCGAGACCACGCACACCAGCGTCACCCAGGCCGAGATGGTGAAAGTCCGCCGCAGAACCGTGAGATTGACGGGCGCGCCGAAGAACCAGGCATAGTTCTGCACGCCCCATTCCGGCTCCGATAGGCTGCGCAGCACGATGGTGAGCAGCGGATAGCCGATCACCGCGATGAGCAGGATGAGCGCCGGCAGCGCGAGCGCGTACGGCCTCCACGCCCGTCCCGGCCACCCTAGGGCGGCGGGCTGGATCGTGGAATCGGACGCGCTCACGACCTTTGTCTCCGTTCGCCCCTTAGTTGCCGGCCATCATCGCCGACCACTTCTCCTGCGCCGCCTGGAAGTTCTCGACCCAGAACTTGATGTTCTGCTTGTAGCCCTGGCTCTGGCGATCGGGCGTGTTGGTCAGGAAGGCGGCGACGGAGGCGTCGACCTTCGGCTGCGCCTCATTGTTGATCGGCGTATAGGAGGTCGTCTGCGTCAGCACCTCCTGCGACTGCTTGCCGAGATAGGCATTGAGCAGCGCATAGGCGGCATCCGTGTCCTTGACGCCGACGGGAATGGTCATCTGGTCCATCACCACCAGCCAGTCCTGCCAAGCCGGCGCGTATTTGGCGCCGTTCTTGACCGCGGTCATGGCGCGGCCGGTCCACATCATCAGCATGTCGGCCTCGCCGGATTCGGCGAGCTGCTGCGATTCGGCGCCCGTCTTCCAGTAGATGGTGTCGGGGCCGAGCTTACGCACCACGTCGATGGCCTTGTCGATATCGGCTGCCGTCATCGCCTTCGGATCGCCGCCGCCGACCTTGAGGGCCTGCTCCAAGAGGCCCCCGGTGAAGTCGCCGGAGCCGTCGATGCCGCGCACGCCCGGGAACTTTGCCGTGTCGAAGAAGTCGGCCCAGCTCTTGGGCGGGTTATCCTTGTACTTCTCGGTGTTGTACATCAGCACGACGCCATAGTTCATCGCCGGCACCGAGCACTCGCTGACCTGGCCCTCTGGAATGTGCGAGACGTCGAGCTTGGAGAGGTCGAGCTTCTGGAACAGCTTGCCGCAATAGACGTAAGGCGGGAAGTCGGCGGTATCGACCACGTCCCAGGTCACGTTGCCGGACTCCACCTGCGCCTGCAGCTTGGCGATCTCGGTCGGGCCGTCATTGAGCAAGGTGACGCCGGACTTTTCGACGAACTCCTTAAGCGCGGCCACCTGGCCGTCCTGGTAGATGCCGCCGAAGGAGACGAACGTCAGGGTCTTGCCCTTCAGCGAACCTTCCTTGACCGCGCCGGCGACAGGGTTCTCCTGCGCCATCGCAGCCGTGCCCAGAAAGCCGAGCACCATCGCCGCGCCAAATGCCAAACGTGTCGACTTCAGCATGATTGTCATTCTCCCATTGCTACCCGCGTTTGATCGGAACTACCTGGCCGCGAGCGGTTTCCAGGCCGTGTATTGGTCGAGCTCGGCGCGCGCCGAGGTCGGTGGCGCGATGATCCACATCACCTCGGCGCGGCCGCTGCCGATGTTCTCGCTGCGATGCGGCGTCGAGGTCGCGTATTCGATGCTGTCGCCTTCCTCGAGCACGTGGCGCGCGTCGCCGAGCGAAACCTCCAGGACCCCGCGCAGGACGACAAGCATCTCGTGCGCGTCGCCATGGGTGTAGAGATCGGGCCCGGTCGAGCCGCCAATGTCGAATTCGCCGATATAGACTTCCATGTCGCTGAGCGGCGGGCGCGACAAAAGCATCTTGCGGCAGCCGTCGCTGGGCGGCAGGCTCGGCCGCTCGCTGCGCCGCAAGACCCCATGGTTCTGCTCGGCACTTTCCTCGAACAGCATCGCCA
>NZ_RZOI01000617.1:0-3692 GCF_004022645.1 Mesorhizobium sp. M4A.F.Ca.ET.020.02.1.1
GCTAATGCGCGGGATCGAGGCCGGAATGGTCTCGATCAACCATTTCGGGCTCGCCGCGCCCGAGACGCCGTTCGGCGGCATCAAGGAGTCCGGCCATGGCAGTGAGGGCGGGTCGGAAGGCATCCAGGCTTATTTGACGCCGAAATTCGTCAGCCAGTTGAATGCCTGAGGGCGCGCGGCCGCCACTGGCCTCGCCGACACGACACCACAGGAAGAAACGATGAGCCTGGTCCTGATGAAACGTTTCGGCGAGCTCTGGTCGGCGCGCGACCTCGACGGCTGCATGGAGTGCTTCTCCGACGACGCGGTATATGCTGCCGCGATCGGCCCGGAACCAGGGATGTCCTATGCCGGCAAGCCGGCCATCCGCGCGAGACTGGCCGAAATCTTCGCCGACACCACCATTTCACCCCTCCTATGCGGACGCCTCTTCCCGCAGGGCGAGGTCGGATTGATGGAGTGGTCGATCGACAAACGTCTACCGGACGGTACGACGAAGACGATCCGCGGCCTTGACCTCTACGAGTTTCGCGACGGCCTGATCACCCTCAAGGATTCCTATCGCAAGACATTCTGAGGACCTGTCCCGCTGAAAAGGGTTGCAGCGGCATGTTGTTTCGTATTAAGTGACATCGTTTTGTAATACCGAACAGAAGACAATGACAAATCTGCTCCGCGACCGTGACATTGCCACCCACCTGCATCCGCAGACGAACTTCCGGAGGCACGAGGAATTCGGGCCGCTGATCATTCAGCAGGGCGATGGTGTCCGGGTCCAGGATACGGACGGCCGCTGGTATATCGAGGGTGTCTCGGGGCTGTGGTGCGCATCGCTCGGCTTTTCGAACCGGCGGCTCGCGGATGCCGCGCACCGTCAGCTCCTGACCATGCCCTACCAGCAGACCTTCGCGCATCGCTCGACGCCGCCGGTCATCGAACTGGCCAGCCGCCTGATCGAAAAGGCGCCCTCTCCCATGTCGAAGGTGATCTTCCAGACATCGGGCTCGGAGGCCGTCGATACGGCGATCAAGATCTCTTGGTATTACCACGCGGCCAAGGGCAACGAGCAGCGCCGCAAGATCCTGTCCCGGCAGGGCAGCTATCACGGCAGCACCATCGCATCGGCCAGCTTGACCGGCCTTCCCAACATGCATCGCGGTTTCGGCCTGCCGATGGACACCTTCGTCCATGTTTCGCGGCCTCACCACTGGCGCGGCGGCCTCGCCGGAGAGAGCGAGCGGGATTTCGCGGTTCGCCTCGTGGCCGAAATCGAAGCGACGATCGAACGCGAGGGCGCCGACACGATCGCGGCCTTCTTCGCCGAACCGGTCATGGGTACCGGCGGCGTCGTCGTGCCGCCCGCGGGTTATTTCGAGCTCCTCCAGCCCGTTCTGGCGAAGCATGACATCCTGCTGGTCGCCGACGAAGTGATCTGCGGCTTCGGCCGCACCGGCAACTACTGGGGCTCCCAGACCGTCGGCATGAAGCCCGACATGCTCACCTGCGCCAAGGGCCTGTCGGCCTCCTATTTCCCGATCTCCGCCCTGATGCTGAGCGACCGAATCTACCAGGTGCTGGCCGACCGCACCGCCGAGTTCGGCGGTTTCGGCCACGGCTACACCTACGGCGGTCATCCGGTCGGCGCGGCGGTCGCGCTGGAGACGCTGGCCATCTATGACGAGATCGACGTTGTCAGCCTGGTGCGCGCCCGCCAGGGACAGTTGCAGGACGGCTGGCGCCGCTTCGCCAACCAGCCGCTAGTGGGCGAGGTCCGAGGCGTCGGGCTGATGGGCGCGCTCGAATTTGTCGCCGACAAGGCAGGCAAGACTCCGTTCGAGAAACCCGGCAGGCTAGGTGCCCGGATTGCCGCCGATCTCCAGGCACAGGGCGTCCTGCTGCGTGCGCTGGGCGACACGCTTGTCGTCGCCCCGCCGCTTATCGTCAGCGAGGAAGAGCTCGCGCAGGTGCTGGACGCGCTGGAAACGACGCTGGCCCGCATTACCGAGCCGGAGTTGGCGCAGTGACGGGCCGACCGACGGGCAGACGCTGGATGGACGGCAACCGGGTCTGCGCGCCCACGTCGCGCCGGACGAGGTGACGCGGTGGCGGACCTTCGCGTCCAGGTCGGCAGGACCACGCTGAAAAACCCCGTCATCGCGGCGCCGGGCGAGCACTTGATCGACGCGGCGGGAATCCGCTCCGCGATCCTGGCAGGAGCGGGAGCAGTGGTCGGCAAATCGATCAATGAATCGCAGGTGGCCAAATCTCAGTTGCGGCGCGCTGAGTACGTTGCCCTCGGCCCGGATTGGACAGAGGTACCCTGGGGGCCGTCGGCGCCGGCGGGCACGACAGTTCTGTCGCGCTCGGGACTGCCGCCGATGGAATTCGACGCCTGGCTGGCACAGGCCATGGCCATGGACATGTTCGCCCGCGGGCACGACTGCCTGTTCGTGCCCTCGATCATCCTCGCCGCGGAGGAGCCGGCGCTCGACATGGCCCGCCGCATCGAAGCCGCAGGACTGCGCGTGCTCGAGTTCAACATCGGAACGCCTTACGCGAGCGAGGCCGCGAAAGGCGCGGTCTCCACCGTGCTTTCGCCGGAGCGAGTGGGAGCGCTGACCCGCATGATGACCGAGGCTCTCGGCATTCCGGTCTGGATCAAGATTACCGGTCAGAGCGAACGCGTGCCGGACCTCGCCGCCGCCGCCTTCGCCAACGGCGCCGAGAGCGTGATCATGGCAGGGCGCGCGCTTGGCATGCTGCCCGATCTTGAAACCCAGGCTCCCCTCCTCTCCACCAGCGGCGGCATCGGCGGATCCTGGAATCTGCCCCTCACCTGCCACTGGCTTGCCAACTCGCGCGCCGTGCTCGGGGCCGACCGCGACCTGATCGGCATCAACGGCGCCACCAATGGCCAAGACGTGGCGCGCATGATGCTTGCCGGCGCATCGGCCGTCGGCATGGCCTCGGAAGTGATGCTGCGCGGCTGGCAGGTGCTTTCCCAGGCCGTCACCGACCTCGACGCCTATTGCGAGGCGAAATCGCAATCCGCTCGCGACCTTGTCGGTCGCGCAGCCGACGCCCGCAAGCGCTTTGCCGACGTGCCGGAACTCGACGAGCGCTGGCGCGACTACATACCCGCTCCGCTAGCGAGCGAATGACAAGAGGAGCCAGACATGACCACCGAGATTGACCAGACGCGGATCGACTCGCTCATCAAGGGAGCCGTGGACCTTCACATCCATTCCGGTCCCTCGCTGCACCCTCGCAAGATCGACCACATCGAGGCGCTGCGCGCCGCCGACGAGGCCGGCATGCGCGCGATCCTGCTCAAGGATCACTACTACCCGACCATGCCGATCGCGACGCTGCTCAACAACAATATGGGCAAGAGCACCAAGGTGCTGAGCGCCATCGTGCTCAACCACCCGCTGGGCGGCTTCAACCCGTCGGCGGTCGACTATGCGTTGAAGCAGGGCGCGCGGATCGTGTGGATGCCGACGGCGCATGCCGAGAACCATATCATCAAGACGGCCAAGGAACTGAAGGGCAAGTTCCCGGAGAACACGAAGAAGACCGTCGAGGCCGAAGGCCTGCGCCTTGTCGATGGGCAGGGCGTCGTGCTGGACGAGGTCAAGGCCATTCTCGACCTCATCGCCGAGGCTGACGCTTGCGTCTCGGCCGGCCATCAC
>NZ_RZOI01000618.1:0-3686 GCF_004022645.1 Mesorhizobium sp. M4A.F.Ca.ET.020.02.1.1
GCTCCAGAACGACTCAGGCGTCCAATGCCCGCAGTCCCCTAAGCCGCCGCCATGATCTCCGCATAAGTGTCGAAATCGACATTGCCGCCAGAGAGCACGACGGCGACGCATTTGCCGGCGAGATCGATCTCGCCGGACGAGAGCGCGGCGAGGCCCACGCAGCCGCCGGGCTCGACCACCAGCTTGAGATGGGCCATGGCGTCGCGCATCGCCTGCGCCGTCGCCTTGTCGGACACGGCGACAGCGCCGGCGAGGTTTTTGCGGTTGATCTCGAAGGTGATGGCGCCGGGCTCGGCGGTGAGGATGGCGTCGCAGATCGAGGTGTGGCCGGGCTCGTTGGCGACCCTCTCACCCTTGGCCAGCGAACGGCGGGTGTCGTCGAAATGTTCCGGTTCGGCGGCCCAGACCGCGGTGTCCGGCGAGGCATCCTTGACGGCAACGGAGATGCCGCTCGACAGGCCGCCGCCGCCACAGGGAATGACGACCGCGTCGAGGCTGACGCCGAGAGCCCTGGCCTGGGCCATCAGCTCGAGGCCGATCGTGCCCTGGCCGGCGATGATGGCCGGATCGTCGAAGGGCGGAACCAGCGCCATGCCCTTGTCCAGCCAGGGACGAACCACCGTCATGCGGTCATCGCGAAAGCGGTCGAACGGAACCACCTCGGCGCCCATCTTGCGGACATTGCCGATCTTCATCGCCGGCGCGTCGGCCGGCATGGCGATGACCGCCTTGACGCCGAACATCGCGGCGGAAGCGGCGACGCCCTGCGCGTGATTGCCCGAGGAGAAGGCGACGACGCCGCGACCGCGCTCCGCCGCGCTCAGCGACGACAGTTTGTTGTAGGCGCCGCGGAACTTGAACGAGCCGGTGCGCTGCAACGTCTCCGGCTTGAACAGGATGCGGCCGCCATAGCGCTTGTTGAGCTCCGGCGATTCGATCAGCGGCGTCTCGACGATCAGGCCGGAGAGGCGCGCCGCGGCGTTGCGGATATCGGCGATGCCGGGAGGGACGGTCATGGGCGCGGCCTTGAGCAAACAGACCGCCCATGGTGCACGGAAAAGGCCGCGGCGCGCCAACGAAAAAATGTGATGGTTACAAGGTTGGCGGATTATAGCTGCCGTTGGCGCCGCCCCTCACCCCAACAGCGTTCTTTGCCTTTTGCTGCCGCCGAGCTTGCGCCAGGCGTTGAAGCGGTGGGTGGCGGCGGCGAACGAAATCTTCATCTGCTGAGCGACCGAATAGCGCGACTTGCCATTGTCGAACATGCGGTAGCAGCACTCGACGCCCTCTTCCGTCAGCTTGCCGTCGGGAGACTTGTTGTGCGGATTGGCGGGATCGAATTTCTCGACCTGCTGCTCGACCAGGCCTTTCAGGCGCTGCAGGTCGGCCTCGATGCTGGCGATGAGATCGAGGACAGGTTTCGGATCAAGGGCGTGCGCATGCTCTTTCGGCGGCATCCGGGGATTCCTTTCTTTTGGCTTAAGTTCAGCTATATAGGTGAACGTTCGGTAATAAAGAAGGCCCCGCCGGCAACCGGATCAACAAATCTTGCGCACGCCCGCAATGCGCGATTGACCGGCCGCGGGTCCAACCCTAGTTTAGAATAATTCTAATCTAGGGTGACTTGCTCATGCTTTCCCGTGTCTTCGGCTTCGGCCGCCGTTCCTTTGATTCGCTCAACGAGCAGGAGATCCTGGCGCTGGCCATATCCTCGGAGGAGGATGACGGGCGCATCTACCGCGCCTATGCCGACGGGCTGGCGCAAGACTTCCCGCAATCGGCCAAGGTGTTCGAGGCCATGGCGGAGGAAGAGGACGGCCACCGCGATTCGCTGATCGAGGTCTACCGCAAGCGTTTCGGCGAGCGCATCCCCTTGATCCGGCGCGAGCACGTGAGGGGCTATTACGAGCGCAAGCCCGACTGGCTGGTCAGGCCGCTCGGCATCGAGGCCGTGCGCCGGCAGGCCGAAGCGATGGAACAGCAGGCCTACCGCTTCTATGTCGAGGCCGCCAAGCGCACCACCGATGCCTCGACCCGCAAACTGCTCGACGAATTGGCGGTGGCCGAGCAGGGCCATGAGAGCTCGGCTCACCAACTGGAACAGGAGCATGTTCCGGGCGAGATCAAGATCGAGGAGGCGACGGCCGAGCAGCGCCAGTTCATCCTCACCTATGTGCAGCCGGGACTGGCCGGGCTGATGGACGGATCGGTGTCGACGCTGGCGCCGATCTTCGCCGCCGCCTTCGCCACGCACGACACGTTCCAGACCTTCCTGGTCGGATTGGCCGCTTCGATCGGCGCCGGCATTTCGATGGGCTTCACCGAAGTCGCCTCCGACGACGGCAAGCTGTCGGGCCGCGGCTCGCCGCTGAAGCGCGGACTGACCGTCGGCATCATGACGACGCTGGGCGGTCTCGGGCATGCGCTGCCCTATCTCATCCCGTTCTTCTGGACGGCGACGGCGGTCGCCGCCGTGGTGGTGTTCTTCGAATTGTGGGCGATCGCCTTTGTGCAGAACCGCTACATGCAGACGCCGTTCTGGCGCGCCGCGTTCCAGGTGGTGCTGGGCGGCGCGCTGGTCTTCGCGGCCGGCGTGCTGATCGGCAATGCGTAGCACCTTCTCTCACCCATTCACCGCCCGGCTATCCTGCGGCGCCTCGGTCCTGTCGGTGAGGCCGTAGTCGCGCACGACGTGGGCGATGCGCAGACGATAGCCGGCAAATATACCGCCGCGGCCGGCCTTCTGCGCCTGCCGGTGCTCTTCGGTGTTGCGCCAGGCTTTCACCGCGTCCTCGTCGCGCCAGAAGGACAGCGACAGGACGCGGTTCGGATCGGCGAGGCTCTGGAAGCGCTCGATCGAGATGAAGCCGTCGATGCCGTCGAGCTGGGGCCGCAGCGCCGCCGCGATGCCGAGATAGGCATCGCGCCTTCCCTGAGCCGGCTCGACCTCGAAGATGACGGCGATCATGCTTCCATCCCTTCCTTGACCGTTACGTCGGTCTGGAACATCTGCCGCGGCCCATGCGGACCTGACGCCAGTCTCAGGAAGATGCGGTCCTCCTTCAGGATAAATTTCTCGCGCCGCGCGAATTCGTAGTTCGCCTTGCCGGCCGGGTCGGCGGCAAGCCGGGCGCGGTAGGCTTCGTAGGCCGCGAGGTTCTCGATGTTGTAGGCGGCATAGGCGGTGGTGGCCGAACCTTCATGCGGCGCGAAATAGCCGATGAGGTCGGCGCCGCAGCGCGGGATGGCCTGCCCCCAGGCGCGGGCATATTGCTCGAATGCCGCCTTGCCGAACGGGTCGATCTCGTAGCGGATGAAGCAGGTGATGGTCATGGTCGTCTCCTCGTCGGCTTGGGTTTGCTGCGGCGACAGTTAGAGCACGCTCGAAGCATCGCGCGCTTCGGGTGTGATAGGCAATCCGATGTCAGGAGCGTCGTCGCCATCTCCTTGATCTGACCGCAGGATAGTGGTTTTCTGGCGAGAATGCTTCGATGGAGATGAAACTATGCGCGAAGGACCGGACATTGCCCGCACCGCCAGCCTGGTCGGCGATCCGGCCCGTGCCAACATGCTCACCGCGCTGATGGGCGGCACGGCATTGACCGCATCGGAACTGGCGCTCGAGGCCGGCGTGTCGCTTCCGACGGCCTCCTCGCATCTGTCGAAGCTGATGGAGGGTGGATTGC
>NZ_RZOI01000619.1:0-3682 GCF_004022645.1 Mesorhizobium sp. M4A.F.Ca.ET.020.02.1.1
CCGTACCAGGGTCAACCTGCGGACTAGGCTCCTACGCCGCCGAGCGCCAGATGCAAGGTCTCAGCGAAGCGATCGGGATAGTGCCCAAAACCCATATGGTCGCCGGGAAAGGCGGCGCGCTTGACACCGAGCCTGTCGGCCAGCGCCTTGCCCATGCCGTCGATCGGCTGGCCGACGGACTCTTCGCCGATACCGACTACGACAGCGGCGCCACGCAGCGCCTCGACGTCGGGACGGTACAGCGAGAGCGGCATGACGCCATGCGCCAGCCAGTATTCGAAATTGCTGCTGACGCGCGCAAAAGTCTCGGCCTCTTCGGGTGTCGGTTCAAACGGCGGCGGCGCATCCTGGGTCTCAGCATCGTTCGGCCCTGCTTCACCTTGATCCGGCCCTTCGGACAGGCCGTTCTCGCTGAAGAATTTCCGCATCGCCGCCCCGACGCCTTGGCTGCGATAGGTATCGTGCAGGTCGCGCATGCCGGCCAACGCATGCGACGGGTCGTCAAGCAACATCATGCTGGGCGGTTCGTGCGCCACCAGCGCCCGCACTTGGCCAGGATGGCGGGCGGCGAGATTGAGCCCGATCTGGGCGCCGCCGCTGGTACCGAACACATAGGCAGGCCCGGCGCCGAGCGCCTCGATCAGCCGCGCGGCATCGTCGCCATGGACATCGAGGTTCTGTTCCTCAGGCTGCTCGTCGAAGGTGCTGCGCGAATTGCCGCGCGGGTCGTAGGCGACCACCGTGTATCGGTCGGCGAGACGGCCAGCCAACCCGGCGAAAACACCGGCGTCCTGCGGTCCGCCGGGGATGATCAGCAGCACGGGGCCGGAGCCGGGCGTCTCGTAATACAGGCTGGCGCCCGGCACTTTCAGCGTCGACGATTGGAGGGTCATTCCATCTCTCCCGTTGCTTCTCAAGATTCGGTCTGGCGCGCCGGTCATTTGCCGGCGACAACCATGCGGTTGCCCTCGCTGTCGCGGAACTCGGCAACGGTGCGGCCAGGCTGCCACGGAGCTTCCTGAGGCTCGGTGATGATTTCGACGTCGCGCGCCCTCAACGCGGCGATTGTCGTTTCGACATCGCCATCGACCAGAACCAGCACTGGTTCGACCCCCGGCGCCTCATCGGCGCGTCTGATAAAATGCAGGTTGGTGACGGCGTCGGGAAATGCCAGCTCGATCCAGCGCCAGCCGCCGTCGCCCATCGGTTGGTCGGCTGCCACCTGGCAGGCGAAATGGTCGGTGTAGAACGCCTTGGCGCGGTCCTGATCGAATACCGGAAGTTCGGCAAACTGGATATGCATGATGTCTCTCCTCATCGCGGAGGCCGCCGCGCGGCCTCGACGGATGAAGGACGACGCAGATGCGCAAAAAGATTCGGAAACCCTGAGAATCTTTTCGATGCTGCGGAACGTCTTCTGTGTGCAAACCCAGAAAAGGAGATGACAATGGGCTACAGTCTCATCCGCTACGGCGTGAAGGATGAAAGCATCGCCGAAAACCGTATGCTGGTTGCAAAGGTGTTCGAGGCGCTCGACGAAACGAAGCCGCTATCCGTGCGCTACCTCGTTCTGGAGCTGGAGAATGGCGAGTTCGTGCATCTTGTCGGGTATGACAAGGACAGCGCCGCCCTGACCGGGCTCGACTCCTTCAAGACTTTCGGCGCCGACCACGCCGAGCGGCGGTCCGGCCCTCTCGCCAGATCGGCGGCAAAAATCGTCGGCAACTATCGTATGCTGGACAATGCCGTTGAGGCCATGCCGGCCTGACCTCAGTGCCGGCGCGGCCTTGGCGCCGTGCCGCAGCCTGCTCGGGAATGAACGCAATGATGTCATCGAAATTCGACCGGGCGGCGCTGGACGCGATGCTGCCCGGCCTGCGTCCGAAGCTGCACCGCTACGCAGCCCGCATGGCCGGCTCCGTCATCGACGGCGAGGACATCGTGCAGGAGACGGTGCTGAAGGCGCTGCAGGCGATCGACGGCAACGCCGCAGTCGACCGTCCGGAGCAATGGCTGTTTCGCATCGCCCACAATGCGGCGCAGGACCATCTGCGCCGCCGCCAGCGGGAGCGTTCCCGCTTAAGCGAGGCCGATATGACCGGAGTGGAAGACCTCTCCGCCAGCGCGGAGGCGAGGCTTGCGGCTGCCACCAGCCTGCGCACTTTCATGCAGCTCACTCTGCCGCAGCGCAGCGCCGTTATCCTGGTCGACGTGCTCGGCCTCAGCCTTTCCGAAACCTGCGAAGCGACGGGCGCGACGCTGGCCGCCACCAAGGCGGCGCTGCATCGCGGGCGGGCCGAGTTGAGGGCGTTGGCAGCAGCGCCGGAAGAAGCCGTCATGCCGGCGCTCGATGCCGACGACGAGCGGCGACTGCGCCACTACGTCGACCTGTTCAACGCGCGCGACTTCGACGCCGTCAGGGCGCTGATCGCCGAGGATATCCAGCTCGAAGTCGTCAACCGCACGCGTCTCAGAGGCAAGAAGCAAGCCTCGACCTATTTCGGCAATTACGACCGCGTCAGCGATTGGGTGCTCTCGCTCGGTTTTGTCGACGGCCGGCCGGCGATCCTGATCCGCGATCCGCGGACTCCGGACGGCGCGGTCCGCGGCTTCATGCTGGTCGAGTGGCGCGGCGAAGAGGTCGCGGCTATCCGCGATTTCCGCTACGCGCCCTACTGCCTGGCGGATGCGGATATCCGTCTGATCGACTGAACGGAAGCGAGGCGCCATCACTGCCCGAACAGGTCGGTGGGCATGCCGGATCGGGCCACTAGGCCGTACCGGGAAGGCAACGCAGGCGGGGCGGCCCCTAGGCCGTCCCGTCGAACTGGCTGGCTCCGACGCGGCGGCATCCACCTCGCGCCGACACCCGTCGGTCACTGATCGACGACCAGCCGTAGCGCCCGCGATGCCGGCTGCAGCTGGACCTGCCTGCCCCAGTCGAAGGCGATGAAATCCTGCTCGATGCCGTCGGCGAAGATGACGCCGCCGTCGTTCATCCGCGATGTGATCAGAAGCGGGTTCTCGGTGATCTTGCCGGCACGCAAATTGGTGGTCGTGGCGACGCTCGGAAACGGCTCGCGCACCCAGAAGCCCACCGCGTGCTCTTCGCGGCCGAGCGACAGGTCGAGATGCGTCGCTTCCATGATCGAGCGCGCCCAGCCTGTCGCGCCGGTGCCGGAGGCGACGATGAGGCCGCTGGAGGAATGGTTTTCCGCCTCGCCCCCGGCCTCGATCCGGTAACGGGCCGACTGGTGGCTACGGTGGCCTACGAAGATCTCGTTGAGCGCGAGGAGCGTTTCGCCTCCGTCGAGCTCGGCCTGAACCATGGTTCGCGCTTCGATGCCGACATTGCCGGCTATGCTGGCGGCGAGCAGCTTGCCCAGCCGGCCGACGCCGATGCGCACCAGCACACCGTCATAGAGATCCGGCGCCGGATTGACGCCGAGCACGGGCTGGCCGTCGAGGTACTTGGCGACATTGGCGACCAGCCCATCCTGTCCCACCGGCACGACAACGTCGTCGGCCGCGAACAGGAAACGGTCGAGGTGGGCGCGCTTGACCAAGGTCTGGCGCCAATCCGCCGGCACCGAGGCCCGTGCCGCGCCCAGCACGGCATGGAAGTTGTCGTGCCGGACCTCGACATCCTCGAGACGCTGGCCGCGCGTCTGCAGGAAGAAGC
>NZ_RZOI01000061.1:0-16183 GCF_004022645.1 Mesorhizobium sp. M4A.F.Ca.ET.020.02.1.1
GCCTGGACCCGAAACACTCGCGAGGATGCATCCTATCCGGCCCCGACCTTCGTTTCGCGCGGGGCGGCCTATGCCGCGCCTGACTTCGGCAGTGTGAAAACGCTGACGCTGCGACAGATGGTCGAGAATTGCAGGCGGGCGGTGGAGTGGACGATGAAGAATGCCGCCAGTTTCGGCGGCGACCCGAACCGGGTGTATGTGGCGGGTCATTCTTCCGGCGCGCATCTGGCGGCCTGCGTCCTCATCACCGACTGGACGGAGCGCAGCCTACCGGCGGATGCCCTCAAGGGCGGCTTGCTGATGAGCGGCATGTATGATCTCTATCCGGTGATGCTTTCCTCGCGCAGCAGCTACCTGCATCTGACGGAGGGGGGAAGAGGCGGAATTCAGCCCGATGCGCCATCTCGACCGGATCACCTGCCCGATTGCCGTCGTGTCAGCCGACCAGGACAGTCCGGAGTTCAAGCGCCAGTCCGATGTGTTCGGTGAAGCGCTGCGCGGCATGGGGAGATTGGCCAGTCGAACGATAGCCTTCAACGCCAACCACTTCCAGGAACCCGAGCATCTGAAAGACCCCGACACTGAAGTCAGCCAGGCGGCGTTCAAGCTGATGGGGATCTGACACGGATGTGTTGCAAACTCTTCAGCTAATGGGATTGTTAGTTTCGTACAAAACGATGCACTTTCTCAATCTTAGAGGGTGTTTGGGAATTAAGTATTTCGGCGTTCGAGCGCGTTGCGCCGCGCTCATGGCACCCGTTGAGATGGGCATGAAAGTGAGTTCGACCGCTGGACAGTTGCCGACTTCGTCAGGTATTGGCCCTGCGACCGGTTGATCTGCGATATTTCCAAAATTCGCAGAAGTTGGTCGAGACGAAACTGTCGCCCCGGCTTGACCACGCGCCCGGCAGACCGAGTTACAAAGTTGCCGAGGCAGTTTGATGTGCGTTCCTGCATCACTGCACGGGACACGACCTGACGGGAGACTATGATGCGTAGCCAGAAAGAAAAGATGCTCGCAGGCGAGTTTTACAATGCGGCGGATCCGGAGATCCAAGCTGACCTGTTGGCCACCGGGGCTTGGCTCAAGCGGTACAATGATACGCTGGGGCAGACCACGGAGCATTGGCATGAGCTTTTGTCCGAGCGGCTGGGAGAGGTTGGGCGCGGAACGGTCATCCGTCCGCCCTTTTTTTGCGACTACGGATTCAATATCCGCATTGGCGCCAATGCCTACATCAACTTCAACTGCGTTATTCTTGACGTGGTAGAGGTCAAAATCGGGCAAGGAACGGCAATTGGGCCTGCCGTGCAGATTTATACCGCCGATCATCCACATGATGCCGAGCAGCGACAGGCCGGCCTGCAGGTCGGGCGTCCTGTTCGCATTGGCAGCCGTGTCTGGATCGGCGGTGGAGCAATCATTCTGCCTGGCGTCACGATTGGCGATAATGCGGTCGTAGGCGCTGGCAGCGTGGTCACACGCGATGTTCCCGCCGGGGCAAAGGTAGTGGGAATTCCTGCTCGCGTCGCCAACCCACATAAACAGGCATAATCAACCTCCTTGACCCTGGAGGTGCATGCGAACTGTCGAAACTGTGCCAAATTTCTGCCGAAGCCATTGAGCGCTGCATATCTTGTCGCGGTTCGGCTCGGGCGCTTCAGTTCTTTTGCCACGGGTGTCACAAAATCATGTGCGTAATGCCGCCGCAACGTGCTCACGTCCCGCAGCAGCGGGCCCTTTCACATGGCCCAACGAATTCAGAGCCTCCGTTGTGCTGCCAGTAGCATTACTGCTCAGATGTATTCCCAACTGAGTTTTCGCCCTTGGAGGCAAGCGACTCACCAGCAATCGCCGGCCATTAATCCTGGCTAGCATCGACCCCGACGAGGCGAGCCGCGGCGTTGCCGATCGGCATGTCGATGACCGTGATTGCGCCTTCGGCAAGGAAACGACGTTCGTTTCTGGTCAGCGTAGCCGAATCGATCACCGCAAAATGTGGGCCAGTGGAGCGCTTCATCATCTGTCTGGCATATGTGCGCAGCATCTGATCGTTGAAGCGACAGCCAACGAAGAAAAAGCCCCGGTTGACGCGCCGTTGCTTCACCACGTCCGGGATCGGCGTCTGGATATCAATTTCGGTTAGGACTTCGACGTAATCGGAATCAGCCACGAGGAAGTTTGCGGCCGGCCTGACGCTGCCGTGCGGCGCATAGAGCACCGTCCTTGCCACTTGTTCGGCGTCGAGTTCTGTTCCTGACAAATCGTAAGTTCTCGTCCAGATGTTACCAATTCCGGTCGCTCGCGTGGTTCCTTGTATCTCGACAACGTCTGTTTGGCCGGCCTCTGCAAGGGCTGCCCGCATGGCGCCATCGTACCAGCTGTCGATGATGACAGACAGTTGAAGGGTTGCGAGCCAGGCGTGAAGAACGGTCGGCTCGGCGGGGGCTGCGAATATCTCCGCCATCCACGCTTGAAGAGTCCGACGATGTCGGCGCTGCTCGATAAACTGCGCGACCGACCACATATTGGTGCGAATCCTGGAAGGGGCAGGCGCCCGCTTGTTGAGCGCCGCGGCGACATCTTCAGGGGTGCAAGGTGCAGGTGATTCCGGCGTGTTAAGCTGCAGAAGACCAGGACCGAGATAGGGGATCACTCGATCGGCCTTGAGAGCGCCCTTCAGCAGGTCAATCAGCTTTTTGGCAAAACTGCCCCGGACGACGACGAGATGGTCCCAGCTCAGCATCGTGTTCATACGCGTTTCCTCTCCGCCACTGAACCCACCGGCATCAGGCCCCGTCGGAAATCTTCATCGCCTCGACGGTGATCGGCAAACGCGTATCGCGCGGAAGGTCGGGCAGCATGAGCCGCCAACCGTTCCTGAGCGTCACGGTCCCGCCCCATAAGTCTGCGTTCTCAATCTCGGTGATCGGCTCTTCGAGATCCTTCTTGGGGACATAAGCCGACAAGCCAGTAGCGGTCCTGCGAATCATTACTTTCATCCGGCTGTTCCTCCGTTGGAAATGCCTTCAGCTCCGCAGGGAACCTCGACTTTGTCGAGGCTAATGAGTTCGCGCGCTCGCATGCCGACGACCGTGCCACGATCGATCCATTCGACCGCATAGATGAAGAATTGCTGGAGAAAGGTTCCAATGTCGCGCACGTAGCCTTCGTCGCCCTTCCGCACGAGGTTTTCGCCGATCTCCTTGCCGGGATAGGTGCCGTCGTTTTTTATGTGGCGTGTTGCACGGACCCGCTCACCCTGCATGAACCGTGGCGGTCTGCCGATTTCGACCTCCTGTTCGCGTCTGGACCACATGCTGTCCATTCCTTTCTCGAGGCTTTTGGTGTGGTCGCGGGTTGCAGGCGTCCTCGCGCGGCGAACCCGACCGTTTCGGTAGGAATCAAGCGGGAACGCAGGTTTTCGGTACCGGACAGACCGACACGCATTGCTGCTTATCGAAGGCCTCCTTGCATTCGGTGCACTTGATTGGATCGATCACATAGGCGTCGCCCTTGAACTTGATCGCTTCCGAGGGACATTCGAACTCGCAGGCCCCGCATTGGGTACATTGGGATGCGATGATCTTGAAAGCCATTCTAACTCCTGGTTATCGGACGAGACCGCTCAGGCCGTCGCCGCTAGTGGTCTGATCCCAAACTCTGCCGCGTAAAGTGCGCTGACTGCGGTCTCGATGTAGTCATGGCCATAGGCGTCGGTTACGCGCAGTCCAGCTCGCGAGAGTTGTTCCTTCGGGCGATTTCCGATCTTGGCGCATAGCACTATGTGTATGCCTTCCAGCGCAGCGAAGACGCCCTCGAGGGTGGCGTCTTCGCCCCCGCCTCCGAGGCAATACCGCTCGACCTTCCGATGCCCGACCAAGCTGATCCCTCTAGGCGAGACTTCATAAACCTGGAATTCCTTCGCGTGGCCGAAGTGTTCGTTGACGCGTCCACCTCCCTTTGTGGCCACCGCAACCAGAAGCGACTTTTCGGAGTCTGTTGCCTTGACCATACCGATGGCCTCGCTCCTCGCCGCCTCATGATCACGGCGCTCGTGTGCGACCACCTGCCGATAGGCCTGACGCTTGCCAGCATCGTAGGTGACATCGTCGGGAATCCCATCCAGCGTGAATTCCTGGCCACGATCTTCACCGAGCAGGCCGACAGCATCTGCCCGGCACTGCCGGCAGTGGCGCATCAACTTGGCGCCACCTTCAAGTCGATCCTGAAGAGCCATCATCTCCATTGCCGTTGGGCCGCGCTGCCCGATGAGTCCGTAGTGGGTGCCGTGCGCCGGGTCCGAAATCAGAGGCATCACGTTGTGCAGGAACGCGCCCCGCTCCTTGACCATTTTGTTCACCTCAAACAGGTGCTGGTCGTTCACTCCAGGAATCATCACCGAGTTGATTTTGGTGAGGATGCCGCGCGCGCTCAGCATCTCCAGGCCCAGCATCTGCCGCGCGTGCAAGATTCGAGCGGCTTCGATGCCGAAGTAGCGGCGATTTTCATAAAAAATCCAAGGATAGATCTTTGCGCCGACTTCCGGGTCGACCATGTTGATGGTGATCGTCACGTGATCAACATTCATTTCGGCAAGCTCAGCTACATGGTCCGGCAGCACGAGCCCGTTGGTGGAGACGCACAGCTTTATGTCGGGGATTTCCCTGATGACGCGGTCGAACGTTGCCTTCGTTTTCTCCCAGTCGTAACAGGCATCCCCCGGCCCAGCGATGCCAAGAACCGAAAGCTGCGGAACTTCGTTGGCAACCGCGATGACCTTGCGTAGCGCTTGGTCGGGCGTCAGCTTCTCAGACACAACACCAGGCCGGCTCTCGTTGGCGCAATCGTATTTGCGATTGCAGTAGTTGCACTGGACATTGCAAGCCGGCGCGACCGCCACATGCATACGCGCGAAATAGTGATGCGCTTCCTCCGAAAAGCAGGGGTGATCCTTGATCTTGTCCCAAATAGCCGGATCCACATCGCCCGGGCTGGTCGGCGACGAACCGTAGGAGGACGGTGCGCAGCCACCGGATTTCGCGGCTGCCAGAAAACCCTCGGATGTCGTGCTGGTCGGCCCCTCAATCGAAACTGTCGGTGAGGACATCAAACGGCTCCGTTGCTGGTAACGTCGCGGTTCAAGGTGCAAGAGCCATACCAACTTAAAAAAGCGGCTTCAGTTCACTATTTGGGTCGATGTCGGATTGTGTGAGGCCGGCGCGACACAATTTTGTCCTGCTTGCGACAGTGCAAGTCCAAATCCGTTCAGAAGCACAAAGCACTCCTTGTCGCGCAGAGGGCGCGCAAGACCACTGGCCTGACGATTGGCTCATCAGGCTCTTAGAATTTCCTTCACCTCGAGACTATGCCGGCGTATCGCCTAGCCGACTTGTCGCGGCGTGAGGCGGAGAATTCGAGCCGCATTAGCCTGAACCCAGCCGGCCTTCTCCATTGTGTCGATCAGCCGGTCACGCTCCGTCCGTCGCGGTCCCAGCGCCGGTCCGGCCGTATCGTTAGAATCGCAACCGGCTATCTCGTGTTCAGGGGCGCCGATGCGCCTAACCGGCTTCGTGCTGGGCCGTGAGAGCTCGTCGATGCCATTGCCACGTTCCGAAAGATTGGTTCCTTCCAGAGGAGAACGCGCAAGTGTGGCTGTTCTTTACACGCAGTTCTCCAGCTCGCGGACGTTGCCGGGGAAATAGCATTGCGAGATCAGCTCAACTGCCGACGGCGTAAAGCCATGGTTCTCCATATTTCAAGGGTAAGCGCTGTGTCCTTCCAGGAGTGCCCGCGATCTGTGGGCCTGCCGATTCTGAGGTGGATCGGAGATCGGCTTGTGTCTGAACTTGAACTTTACGATTGACCCTGAGCGGCAGCCTCGGCGTTTCAAGGTGATCAACGGCGCTGTTAGTCGGCAGGCATTGGTCGATGGACGACAAGGGACGGAGTCATCGCCGAGACCCTGGGGCCGAACGTGGTGATCTCGGAGGTTGCCCGGCGCTACGGGCTGCGGCCGCGGCGGAACGCTCGCAAGCTTGCGACGTCGGCAGGACAGGCCACTCCCGCCTTTGTTCCGGTGGTGGTTTCGGTGGCGCCACCGGAACGACCCGTTGGGCCTACATCCGTGCACCAGAACTCAAGGCCGCGGCCTGAGAATCGGCCGCCCGCTCACCCTTTACTTGGTTCCTCAGCCGACAGCGCTAAGAAGGAGAGCAACTTCCGTCGGTGCGAGGATCATTGCGTCGTGGCCAGTGGCGAGTTCCTGCCACGCCCAGCCATCCTGCTTCGCGACCCATTCTCGCGCTCCCGCCGTCGGCGGGTGGAGCGGATTAGTGCAGACGACATAGGTTCGGGGCCTGCCGTTGCCGAGCGGGGGCTCGAGCTTAAGTCTGCTTTCGTAGGTGCTTGCCGCATGCGGTGTTATCCGGCGCCGCACCCAGTCCGTGAGCGAGTGTCCCTTGGGAATGCCGAATGCTGTTGGCGGCGGAGTCGGCATGAAGATACCCCGTCCTTCCTCCGCAACCAATTTTCGACGGGCGGCGACGATGTCGGGGGGCATGGTGCTGAATACACTTTGACCGCTCTCGACGATGGCGCCGTCGAGCGAGATAAACGAGATGGCTGATATGGTCGGGTATCCGGTCGGCGGCGCCGGTGATGCTGATGCCGCCTAGACTGTGACCGACAAGGATCACATCGCTCAGCTCTTCCGTTACAATGTGGTTGACGATGTCGGTCACGAATGTGTCGGGCGTGATGTCCTTGCACAGCAAATGTGCGCGTTCGCCGACACCTGTCTGGGTCGGCGTGGTCACGTGGCATCCCATCTTGCGAAGATTGGCGGCGACGTCCCGCCAACACCATCCGCCATGCCAGGCACCATGCACTAGCACATACGTCTTTGTCATGGATTGTGCCGTTCCATTTGCTCACCGGCCGTTGTGGCTGCCATCCGGCACGATGGCCGAACGTTGTCCCAAAGGGGCTCGACCACGTTACCGGTGGTAAGTCCGGCGCACAGGCCGCCGCCGTGGCCTGAGGACACCCCTACCAGTCGAGGAAATTTGAATTGCGAACGCCCAATATTCACTAGCTCTTTGCAAGTGGATGGAGAGGCTCATGGTGTGCCGCAGTTGCTCGCTGCCGGCATGCTCTTGGCACGGTCCCGGCTGATCATCCGAACTTGAACAGGACACCAAAGCCGCCGCGCGGATAGTTCCACTCGATGTCGCCGCCTTTCTCGCACAATATCCGGCAGGTGCCGCATTCCATGCAGCCGTCGGCGGTGATCTCGACTTGGCCCCTGTCATTCAACTCATAGCATTTCGCTGGACAGACGTAGGTCAACGCAAGCAAGTTCGCGCTTGGCTTCTCGTGCGGTCGCACTATGATATGGGGGCGGCCGGAATCGACCAGGTAGCGGTTCTGGTAAAGCTTGTCCTCGACACGAACCTTCGTCACTGCGATCGTCATCTTGTACCCTCTTCAGCGCCATGCCAATGCCAGCCGGACCGCGTCGCTGACCAACCCCCAGCGCGAGCGCGCGTTGATGAAGGCGGCCGTGGTGGCCCTTTCCTTCTCGATCTTCGGCGTGCCGTCGACACGCATGAAGTTCTGAGCGGCATACGACATCAACCGCGGATAGCTGGTAAAAAAGTTGCTGGAATTGGTGTGGAGTAAGGCTGGCATGTCCTTGTATTTCTTAAGATCCTTGATCACAAAGGATTCATCCAGCATCGTCTTGTAGAGCGCAAGGTTCCCTTTGGTCATAGGACCGTTGCGGCTTTTGACTTTGATGATCGCCTCAGCCGCGACACGACCCGAGGTCATGGCAAGGTTCGAACCCTCACGGTGAATGGCATTGTTCAGTTGCGCTGCGTCGCCGACGATGACCCAACCGTCGCCGAAGAGCTGCGGAATGGCCCTGTAACCACCTTCGGGGATAAGATGGGCGGCATATTCTTTCACCTCCGAGCCAGCGATCAGCGGCCGGATCGAAGGATGGTTTTTCATCGCGTCTAGGAGGGCGGACGGGCTCTCCAACATCGCGGCGAAATCCGAGACCAGGCAGCCGATGCCGAGTGAAATCGACTCCTTGTTGGTGTAAAGGAAGCCGAGCCCGGCCATGTCGCGAGAGATCGTGCCCACGGCCTCGATTACGCAGCCTTCATCGCCCTTGACACCGAACCGCTGGTCAATGACCTCTTCGGGCAAGAAATGCATTTCCTTGACGGCAAGCGCCACGGTCTCCGGCTTCGGCATCTCGCGCAGGCCTGCGCGAGTGCCAAGCAATCCCGACACCCCTTCTGCGAGAACGACCACATTCGCGAAGACCACTCCGCCAGCCCGGTCTGTGCGGACGCCGATCACCTTGCCATTGCCATCACGGACGAGTTCCGTCGCGGTCGTCTCACACAGGACCGTCGCGCCAGCCTCGCGCACCTTGCGGGAAAACCATTTGTCGAACTGGGCGCGGATGATCGTGTAGCGGTTGGGTTTCGCCTCATTGAAGTCGTCCGACCGGTAATGAATTCCGGTGTGAGATGTGTTGTCCATCACCCAAAGTCGCTGTTCGACCAGGTGCCGCTCGAGGGGCGCATCATCCCGGAAGTCCGGGATGATCTTCTCCAGCATGTTCGCGTACATTATGGCGCCCTGGACGTTCTTAGAGCCCGGATATTCCCCGCGCTCCAACTGCAGTACCTTCAGCCCCTGGCTTGCCAAAGTGTAAGCAGCTGCGTTTCCGGACATGCCGGCTCCGACCACAATGGCATCGAATTGTTCAATCATGTCCTCTCCCTCAACTCGCAAGCTTGTCTCGACTGTGCGGCGACAGCCGCCGGGTGAAGGCTTCCGTGAGTGCGGGCAGGAAGCGGATTGCATCCGTGACGATCCCGAGGTGGGCGAACTCGAAAATCGGCGCGTTCGGATCGGTGTTGATCGCGACGATGAGATCGGCCCCCTCGACCCCAACTCGGTGCTGGATGGCGCCGGAAATTCCGGCCGCGATGTAAAGCTTCGGTCGAATGGTCTTGCCAGTTTGGCCAATCTGGCGATCAGCCGGCATCCAGCCCTTCTGGACCAAGGGGCGCGAACAGCCATGCTCGGCGCCGATCGCTCGGGCAAGATTCTTCACAAGCTGAAGGTTCTCCGCCGCACCGAGACCGAGGCCTCCCGCAACCACGACATCCGCATAGGCAAGATTTGCCATTGCCGACTGGTTATCCGGTAGGAAGCCGAGGACTTTGGTGACGATATCGTCCTCAACGAGCGACAGCTTGTGCCGCATGACACGCCCGACCGGCTTATCCACCCGTTGCGGCATAGGCATGACCCTTGGTCGCACCGTCGCCATTTGCGGCCGGTAATTTAGTGTATAGATCGTACACAACAACGAGCCACCAAAAGTCGGACGGGTCGCGGCGAGTGAACCGTCGGAATCTACATCAAGTTCGGTGCAGTCGGCCGTGAGCCCCGTCTGCAGGGTCGTCGCTACCGAGCCCGCAAGATCCCTGCCCAGTGTGGTCGCGCCGAGAAGGAGGATTTCGGGTTTATGGGTATTGACCAGATCCGTGAGCGCCTTGGCGAACGGCTCGTTGCGGTAGTCGGCGAGCGGCGGCGCATCGACGATGTAGACAAGATCCGCCCCGTAAGCGAAGGCCTCGGCAACAGCGTCCTCGACCATCTCGCCCGGCGGTCCCAGCACGACGCCCGCGAGCTGGACTTCAAGCTTGTCGGCTAATTTGCGGCCTTCACCCAGCAGTTCGAATGATACAGGATGCACATTGCCGCGTTCGAGCTCGAGGAAGACCCACACGTGCCGGTAGTCTTTGAAACGGTCGGGAAGTTCTTTCTTTACACCGGCACGGCCGGGGGCAAGGCGAGGGGTAGCTTGGCTTGCGGTCGACATTTTCTGCTCCTGGCCGTCACGTGCCGCTGTTGAAGGCCAACTCATGTTCCAGCGCCGGCCGGCGGGTTAAGATATCGGCGATGAGTTCATCGGCGATGTCCTGCAAGCCCTTTTCCGCGGTGTCGATCTGCGTCGCGCTTTCTGCCCGTGCGGTGGGGGCGAAAACACGCTTGACGACTGTCGGCGAGCCACGCAGACCGCACCGGGTGAGATCGTCAATGCCGGCGTCGGCTGCAGTCCACTTCACGACTTGGCTGCGCGCCGCGCAAAGAGCCTGCTGGAGCGAGCCCCGGCGGATTTCGTTGGTGTCTTCCAGCATGGTAATGAGGCAGGGGAGTCTGCTCTTCAGCAACTGGGTGCCGCCTTCGGCGCGACGCGCGACTTCGATCTCGCGCGTTTTGAGATCGATGGAGGCAATCTTCGCGACGTAGGTAAGTTGCGATAGATTCAGGCGCTTGGCTATGCCTGGTCCGACCTGGGCGGTATCGCCGTCAATCGTCTGCTTGCCGGTGAAGACGATGTCTGGCCTGCCGAAAGTCTCCCCAATTTTTGCGATTGCTTGCGAAAGAGCAAAGGAGGTCGCCAGCGTATCGGATCCGGCAAAATAGCGGTCCGTCAAGAGAACTGCTCGGTCAGCACCGTAACCGAGCGCCTTTCGCAGCGAGTCCTCCGCCATGGGCGGACCCATTGTGAGCACAGTAACCTCGCCACCATGAACGTCGCGCAGTTTGAGCGCTTCTTCGAGGGCGAACAGGTCGTAAGGATTGATGATGGTCGGCACACCCTGACGCATGATCGTGTTCGTCACCGGGTGGACGCGGATCTGGGCCGAATCCGGCACCTGCTTGATGCAGATTACGATGTGCATTGGCGATTTCTCTAAGCTCCCAGTCCGGATGCGTGCTTGGCGGTTCACCTCATTGCCTGCATCGTTCATGCCAAGTCTTCTTCCTGCCTCTATTCCAGAAGGTGGCTTCGTTTGCGTCCGAGGAGGCGTCATGAGGACTGGATTTGTCGACTTCCCGACATTGTCGCGTCGCAGCCGTGTCGGGCTCATTACTTTCCGAACCGCTTCAGTGCAGAGTCGAGCGGGACGAAGGCGCGGCCAGGTGCGGGACATATGTTTGGATCGTGGTCCCTTAGCACCTTGAACACACGTTGCGTGAGCGGCGAGGAAGTCGCGAAATCTTCGTAGGCGCGTTCCAGCTTGGCGCGCACCCGCGCGGCGATTACCTGGTCAGGCAGACCGGAGAAATCTTCTTCGGCAAGGTATTGGCCCACGCGCTTCATGATATGGAGCCGCGAGACATTCATCACTTTCGGGTCGTAGGAGACGCCAAGGCAGGCGAAGAAGTCCTCCGCAGCCGACAGGCCCTTCAGTCGCGCCAGGATATCGGTGGGATCAATCGGGCGGCTGTCAGCGGAGCAGTTCATTGTATTCTCCCGGCGCGAAATTGTGGTGTCGATGCGTTGGTGACATTGCTGACGGCGTGCCGACCTCTGGCACGGCGGCTGGGGCAAGAGACTTGGCGATCTCAAGCTTTTCTGAAGTGGTGAAGGCGACCCCGGGTTGCCTGCTCTCCATTGCGTAGGGTCGTCACGTTGAGGAAGTCCTCACGGCTCATGAGTGGGCGTCGGCTATTGTGCCGCTCGGGCCCGGGCCGGAATGAAGGTGTTCTGCACCTCGCCCGCACAGTCCAGCACTGGGAACGGCACGTAGTTTCTCGATGATCGCAGGCAGGACCTCAAGCACGCGGTCTACGTCATCTTCGCCGTTGTCACGCGACAAGGAGAAGCGGACTGCCCCACATGCCGCGTTCATAGCGATCAGAACATGGCTCGGTTCCATTGAGCCAGAGGCACAGGCGGACCCGGCGGAACAGGCGATTCCCAGCCGGCTGAGGACAATTGGGATTGCATCGCCTTCGATACCTTCGAATCCAATGTTTGCAGTGTTTGGCAATCGCTCCTGCGGATCGCCGTTGATGGATGCGTTTGGGATGCGCTGGATGATCCCGTTCTCAAGGCGGTCGCGCAACCATTTTATTCGTGTTGTCTCGTCCATGAATTTCAAGGCGAGTTCGGCCGCCATGCCCAGTCCGACTATGCCGGGTGTGTTTTCAGTGCCTGCACGCCGGTCGCGCTCTTGGTGGCCACCCTTGATCAGGGAGGAGAAGCGCACGCCACGTCTTACATAAAGCGCGCCTATCCCCTTTGGACCATGCAGCTTGTGGGCGGAGAGCGACAGCATGTCGATCGCGGTCGATTTCAGCTCAATCGGAAACCTTCCGACCGCCTGCACTGCATCAGTGTGGAAAAGCGCGCCGACTTCCCTGGCTAGGTCGGCAAGCTCAACCACGGGAAAGATCGTACCGGTCTCACTGTTCGCCCACATTATCGAGACGATTGCCACTTGTGGGGTGAGGGCGGTTCTGTAGGCGTCCAGGTCGAGCCGGCCGTGGTGATCGACTGGGATAATGTGCACCTTGACGCCGCGCGTCTTTTCAAGGTGCGCGCACAACTTCAGAACGGCCGGATGTTCAACCGCGGAAGTCACTATTTCCGTTCGACCGGGCATTACCTCGAGCGCCGAAAGGATGGCTGTACTGTCGCTTTCAGTCCCGCCCGAGGTGAAGATGATCTCGTCCTCGAATCCCGCGCCGATGAGGGCTTGCAACTGCCGCCTCGCCTTTCTCACGGCTTCAGCAACCGATGCGCCATAGGCGTGCATGGACGAAGGATTGCCAAATTGCTCCGTAAAGAAAGGCAACATCGCTCCAAGGACTGCAGGATCAACCCGCGTCGTTGCGTTGTTGTCGAGATAGACAGGTCTCATGGGAGTGATCCTTCAACTGCTGAAATGATTCAAGGGTAGGCGGGCCATTGAACCTCTGGCGCATATCGTATCTGGTGAGGTGGGCGGCCGGGCGAGCGATGGCTTGGCTGACCGGTCGCTGCCGACATTGCCATTTGGTGGCGGCATCCGCCGGGAATTCAGCTGTTTCGGGCAATGTTGTTTGCTTGCCCACGGCAACGATCGATGATCGCGATTTGGCACATCACCGAACGCAATTGTTCCGGGCCGACAGTGCGTGTCGGCTGGTTCCAGAGCGCCGGGGGTTACCGGTTTGACGCAGTATTCCTTGGCGTCGCTATAGTCGAACATAGCCTGTTCCCCTGCAATCATTTGCAGGACTTGCCGCAGCTGCACTTCTCCTGCGCATTGGGGTTATCGAAAACAAAGCCGGATGTTTCGAGCCCTGTGACGAAGTCGACGGTCATGCCGGCGGCATGGGGTTGGGAGCCTCTATCCATGAACACCTTGAGCCCATCTCGCTCGATGATCGTATCGCCCTCATGTGAGACGCTCTCCAGGCCCATTGAGTATTGGAAGCCGGCGCAGCCGCCGGCATGGACCATGATGCGAAATCCTTCCGCCGGCTCGCTGGCGCGGTAAAGAGCGGCCTTGATGGCGGCAACAGCGTTGTCGGTGAGCGTAATCATGGCTCGATTTCTCCTCGGTCCGTGACGTTTTCGCGGATCATCTCGCATGAACCGTGCCAAAGGGAAGACGTGTGTAAAAACGGTAGGACATCCCGACGTCTCTATGCTCGATTGCTGGGGAGACGTCCGACAACCGACACTTACTGTCGGGTTTGTCGCGTCCGCGTCACAGGAGGGGCGCCTGAGTTCGCGATGCACTCACGCGTAAAGCAATGAACAGAGCCAAAGATGTTCAGAGCTTGCCGCGGAGCAACTGGCACGACTTTTGAGAGCCTTCGTTGCGGCGGCAAAATTGCCGGCCGATTCACCTTTGGGTTGCCCTCGCAATCGAAGAACGAAGGAAGCAATATGTCGCTCCTCCCTCAGACCCGCCTTGTGTGGGAAAGCAGCACCGCCGGTGGAACCCGAATGCTCGATCGGCCGATTGGCGCCGACCACCCAACAATCGCTCTCTACGGGCGATTGGCCGCTGACCGCCCGGAGACAGGATTCGACTGGCGTGTGCCTGACGATCAATCGCGTCCGCCGTGCACACCCCTGAGGCCCTTTTTTCGACCGATCGTCAAAAGAAGAACGGGGCGGGGTTAAAAACATGGATCAGCGCAAGAAGCGGTCGCCCAACGAAATCCGGCGTGCGTGGGAAGTCTGTCCGAGCATTCCCGCGCGTGATTTCGCCGCCCAATTGGGCATTTCGGAAGCGGAACTGGTCGCGGCCCATTGCGGTTTCGGCGCGGCACGCATCGACCCGCGCGTCAATCACCTGCTGACGGGCCTCGAATTCGTGGGCGAAGTGACGGCGCTGACCCGCAATCAAGGTGCCGTGCACGAAAAGATTGGCGTCTTCAACAAAGTGATAACCGGCAACAATCACGCCATGGTCCTTGGTGACGAATTCGACCTTCGCGTCTTCCCGCAGGCTTGGAGGTATGGTTTCGCTGTTGAAAGGCGCCATCGCGGCGGAATCCAGCGCAGTTTGCAATTCTTCGACGCCGCCGGCGCAGCAGTGCATAAGGTGCATCTCAGGCCGGTCTCCAACCTTCATGCCTATCGAAAGCTGGTGGCCGAGCTCGTATCCGCCAACCAGGAGCCGACCATGTCGCTTAAGGCGAGAGTAGCCGACCTGGGCGCGAGGACTGCGGACCGGGCCGGCACGGTGGACGACCTACGCGAGCACTGGAGCCGGCTGACTGACGTCAACCTTCTGAAGACGCTCAAGCTCAGCCGCTGCCAGGCTTTGCGCATGGTAGGCCAGGATTACGCTTGGCTGCTCGACAATGCTGCAGTTGGCGCCGTGCTCCAGCGTGCGGCCGAAGACGAATTGCCGATCATGTGCTTCGTCGGCAACCGAGGCTCTATCCAGACCCATTCCGGCTTAATCAAGTCGGTCAAGCAGATCGGGCCGTGCATCTATGTGCTGGACGAAACCTTCCGGCTGCATCTCAGGAGCCACCAAATCCGTGAGGTTTGGGCCGTGCGCAAGCCGACCAATGACAGTCACGTCACCTCGCTCGAAGCATATGGGTCCGACGGCAAGATGATCATCCAGTTGTTCGGTGCGCGCAAGGAAGGCGAACGCGAGCGCGACGACTGGCGGGTTCTGGCGGAAAACCTGCCGCGTTTCCCCGACAGCTACATGAGAACAGCTACATGAGAAAGACCGATCGTTGTCGGTGGGACGCCGGCGCCCATCTGCCTCCGCAGCGAGTAGCCGGGCATTGAAGCCGAGATCGGGAACACGATGACGCAATAAGCGCGCTGTATTGTCATAACGCGATGAGCAGGTAGCAATTTGGCGCTGCCCCATCGAAGGCATGGTTACGACGAAGCCGCGGCCTTTGGCCGAGCTCAGAGGTGACAATAGCGTTAACGCCACCGACCGTCGTCACTCCCCACCAGGCGGTCAGCTGTTGCGGTTCGGGCCGAGCAGAAATACTGTCAAGACAGCGAGGAACGTGGCAACCGCGCTGTAGAGAAAGACACTGGCAATGCCCGTGTGATCCACCAATAGGCCACCGAAAGTTGTGCCGGCTGCGATCGCCACTTGGAAGGCTATGACCATCAGTACACCAGCGCTCTCGGCCTGTTTCGGAGCGGCGCGCAGCACCATCCAGGTCTGCAATCCGACCGGGACCGCGCCAAAAGCAAAGCCCCATACGGCAACTGCAATTGCCGAGGTCAAGGCCGATGCTCCCATAGTCAGGAGCGAGACAGCGGCTACGGCAATGAGCAGGGGCGGCAGGGCCGCGACTGCCTTGAGACTGTGTTTGGTGAGGAATGCGCCCGCTAAATTGCCGAAGACGCCGGCCGTGCCAGAAGCAAGGAACACGAGCGGGATCGACTTCTTGTCGAGCGGAGGAACGCTCTCGAGAAAGTCGCGGATGTAGGCGAAGCTGGCAAAATGGCCGGAAGCGACCAATAGCACGACTAGGACCGCAACCTTCATCGTCGGATTCTTCGCGACATCCAGCGGACTGCGGAATCTGCGCACTTCGATCGGAGGCAGTGGCGGAATGGTTACGAGTTGCACGAGCAGCGCAACGGCACTCACGATTGCGGCGACCTTGAACGAGGCTCGCCATCCCCAAATGTCACCGACATAAGCGCCGATTGGAGCCGCGCAGACGGAGGCGACAGAAACGCCGGTGAGGATGATCGACATGGCGCGCGGCATGAGGTGACTTGGAACCAGCCGCATTGCCAACGCTGCCGAAATTGACCAAAAACCACCGAGCGATATGCCGAGGACGACGCGTGCCGCCAGCAAC